>CAYUIL010000001.1:0-5128 GCA_964444715.1 uncultured Pirellulales bacterium
CATCCGTGACCCAATGGGCACGGGGCTGGGCGCAAGACCCATTGCCAACACCGATATCTTCTGCTTCGGCGACCCGAATATGAAGCTCGAAGACATCCCAAAGGGCGTGCTGCATCCCAGGCGCATTATGAAAGGAGTCGTCGCGGGCGTGCGGGACTACGGCAACAGAATGGGGATACCGACCGTCAACGGCGCAATCTACTTCGATGACAGATACCTGGCCAATCCGCTCGTGTACTGCGGCAACATAGGCATAATGGATAAAAATAAGTGCTTTAAGCATCCGCAGAGCGGCAACCTTATCATCGTGGTCGGCGGCAGAACAGGCAGAGACGGCATCCACGGCGCAACGTTCTCATCGGGCGAGATGACGCACGAGCACGAGACAATTTTCTCACACGCCGTGCAAATCGGCAACGCCATCACCGAAAAGAAGATGCTGGACGTGCTTGTGCAGGCAAACGAATGCGGTTTGTATGAAGCAATCACCGACTGCGGCGCGGGGGGGCTGTCCAGCGCGGTCGGCGAAATGGGCCAGGACTTAGGCGCGGAGGCGGACCTGGAAAAAGTCCCGCTCAAATACGCTGGCCTGAACTATACCGAAATCTGGATAAGCGAGGCGCAGGAAAGAATGGTCGTCGCCGTAAAGCCGGAAAACGAAGAGGCAATAATGAAAATCTTCGCCGGCGAGAACGTCGAAGCCACGGTAATCGGCAGATTCACCAACGACAAAAAGTTGCGACTGCGATACAACGGGACGCAGGTCGGTGAGCTGGATATGAAGTTTTTGCACGAAGGCGTCCCGAAGTACTCTCGCAAGGCGATTTACAAGAGCACAAGTCATAAGAGCACAAGCCATAAGAACGACGAAAAGGATAGTTATAACGATGAGCTGCTTGCGATTCTCGGCTCCTATAATGTTGCGAGCAAGGAGTGGGTAATTCGCCAGTATGACCACGAGGTTCAGGGCGCTTCTGTCGTGAAGCCGTTGACCGGCGTAAACAACGACGGCCCGAGCGATGCAGCGGTAATCAAGCCCAAATACAATTCACAGCGCGGTCTTGCGATAAGCTGCGGAATGAACCCCTGCTATGGCGACATCGACCCTTACTGGATGGCGCTGGGCGCAATAGACGAGGCAATCAGAAATCTCATATCCGTCGGTGCAGGAGTTGACCGTATCGCGCTATTAGATAATTTCTGCTGGGGCGACTGCACAAAACCCGAGACATTAGGCGCATTAGTGCGGGCGGCGCAGGCCTGCTGCGACGGGGCAATCGCCTTCGGCGCGCCGTTCATTTCCGGCAAGGACTCGCTCAACAACGAATTCAGACGCGACGACGGGATGCGAATCTCGATTCCTTCGACGCTGTTGATAAGCGCTATTTCGATAGTCGATGACATCAACAAGTGCGTAACAATGGACGTCAAAAAACCCGGCAATCTGCTGTTTATAGTGGGCGAGACGAAAAACGAGCTTGGCGGCTCGCACTATTCGTCGCTCGTCGCTCGTCGCCCGTCACCCGAAGGACAGAACACGAGAGACGAGTCACGAGTCACGGGGCAGGTGCCGACGGTTGACCTCAAGATGGCGCCGAAAATTGCAGGACGCATCTCAGAGGCAATTGCAAAGGGGCTTGTCGTCAGTTGCCACGACTGTTCGGAAGGGGGATTGGCGGTGGCTCTTGCTGAGATGGCGTTTGCGGGCGGCTTAGGCATTGAGGCCAACTTACGAGGCCTGCCGAAAAATAAGGATTGCTCCCGAATCGACGCTCAACTTTTCAGCGAATCCAACTCGCGATACATCGTAGAGGTCGAACCGGAAAAATATGACGTCTTCGCGAAGTTGATGCTTGGCCTTCCTTTCGGTCAGATAGCAACGGTAACCGACGGCAAAATGTTAGTCATAAAGGACCAGCGTGGCAAAAAGGTCGTCAACGCAGAGATAATTTCGCTGAAGCGAGCGTGGCAAAAAACATTTGCATGGTGAGCTTGCCGAACCATCGACTGGTAGCTCATTGTCGAAATAGGTGCGGGCTATACTGGCGGGCTTTTTATTATTGGACACACAAAATCCCCACAATGGGCCGAACAAGACATCAAGCCTGCCAGTATACACACTCGTTATCTCTAAGTGAGGAGCGGTTTTAGCCGACAAGGCCAAGCCGATGTAGTGTCACGGAAGTCGCCTCGCCCGCCCCAGCGGTGGTAGTGAGCACGCACGTAACCCATTTTGGAAGCAGGTTTTAGGTGTCAAAATATGGCTCAACTTTGACGGATTTGATTTGTGATTTTCCCCTCGCGTGCAGATTGGGTTCGGTCCTGCGGATGAGTCCGATATATGGTCGGTTACTTGGCAATCAAAAAGCTAACCCGCCAGACGAAAGGCGGGTAAAGCCGGCTTTGTCCGAAGCCGATAATTCAATGAATATGAAGATATTGCGTTTGATATCAATAGCCGGTTTGTTTCTTGCGCTAAACATCGGTGTGGTCGGCTGCGGCAACAAGTTCTGGGACCCGACCCAGTTAGGTCGATTCCAGCCGGTGCCAGCCGTGAACGTGATACTGGATTCATTAGGGGTGGCGGAGGAGACACCTGCGGCCTGGGAGAGAGGAGAGGAGCCGAGTCCCGCCGACGTCGTTGCCTACAAGACCGACTACATATTTGGTCCGGGCGATATCGTCAGTGTAAGTATCTTTGAGCTGTTCAACGAAGGGACAATGTATGCAAGCCAGTATGTAATCACCGAGACCGGCAAGCTATCGATTCTTGATATCGGGGTCATTGAGGCGGCGGGCTTGACGGAGTCGCAGTTGGAGGACGAGATAAAGCAGATTCTTTCGCCCAATGTTCTGAAAGAGCCGTCGGTGAATGTAACGCTGCTTCAGTCGCAAAGCCGGGTGTTTTCGATATTAGGTGGCGGTGTTCCCAAACCCGGGCGATATGTGATACCGCGACATGACTACCGGCTGGCAGACGCACTGGCCACCGCAGGGGGCATCGGCCAGTTCAACATCAGTTACGTATATGTGTCACGACCGATTACTGGTGAAGAGGCGTTAGCCGAGCCAGAGGCCGCCAGGCCGGAAGAGGCACCTGCAATTGAGGGCTGGAAACCTGCACCTGCGAAGGAGCCGCGAGAAGAGTTGCTGGAGGTGATATCGCCAGTGGCCAAGCGAGGCCATACAAAAGGCAGTGAGTTTGTTGTCGCTTCGGCTGAGATGGTGACTGACGAGGAGCTTGCCGAAGCTGCTTCGCCGGAACAGCTATGGCCCGTGGCCCGTGACTCGGGTCCCGCGACCCGCAGCACGAGCGACGAGTCACAAGTCACAAATGACGAAAAGGGCCGGATTGAGTGGATATTCCAGGATGGCAGATGGATGCCGGTCCAGATAGGCCTGCCCAAGCCGGCAGAAGAGCCGGGGGCAGGCGTTGGGCTTCCGCGTGCCCCCGAACTGGCACGAAAAGAGCCAACAGCGTTGGGCTGGGACCAAATCGGCCCAGGAGGCGCGCAGAGGCGGGTAATAAGAATACCCGCAGATAAACTCCTGAGTGGCGACCCGCGCTACAACATCGTGATTCAGCCGAGCGATAATATCCATGTACCGATTGATATTATCGGCGAATTCTGTATTATGGGCAACGTCAACAACCAAGGGTTCGTCAACATAACGGGCCGGCCTATGACGCTGAAGATGGCGATAGCGGCGGCGGGTGGCATAGGACCTCTGGCTTGGCCGAAGCGGTGTGAGGTTGTCAGAAGAATAGCAAAAAAACGAGAAGAAATCGTGATGGTGGACCTGGACAAGATAGCGATGGGCGAACAGCCCGACTTCTTTATCAAGCCAAACGACCTCATCAACGTCGGGACGCACCCGACGGCCAGGTGGCGTGCGGTGCTGCGGAACGCGTTCAGGGCGACTTACGGGTTTGGGTTCATTTACGACCGCAACTTCGCTGACCGTGACTACGGGACGAGCAGGCCGATACCGAACTGGTTCTAGTGAAATTGCCGCGCACCCGTTGACCTTAATACGTTAGACCATAGGAATTTGTGTATGAGACAAGGAGATTGGTGCGCGACACAATCGCAGGCCGGTGCCTCCGGCGCACCGGAGATGGGTCGGGAACAGACCTCAGCGAGCCCCGCCCAGCGCTGGGCGGGGTCGTGGCGTCAGCTCGGAGTGCACGCATATATCCGGATGGCGATAATAGGTGGACTGCTTTACTGCCTGTTTCACAAGGAAGTCTGGGGCATTGTTCACAAGTGGCTGACCGACAGCAGTTGGTCACACGGATTCCTAATCCCACTTTTCAGCTTATATTTTCTCAACCAATCCAAGAAAGAGATTCTAAGTATTCAGACCAAACCGAACTACCTCGGTTTTCTTTGCCTGGTGTGTGCGATACTTTTTTACGTCTTCAACATAGTAAGCCCCTCCGGATTCGGATACTTCAGACAAGTATCCGCCGTCGGCGCCCTGGGTGCAGTGGTGTTGTTTCTTGGAGGCTGGTCTCTGCTGAAACATACATGGCTGCCGATTGCATACCTGTTGTTTGCCGTTCCGATACCCGAAGGATATTACAGACTTGCCACCATGCCGATGCGTCAGTGGGCGGCGACGGCCGCTGGTGCAACACTAAACCTACTCCCCAGGCTGGACGCAACAACCAACGGCGTTGTGATTGACATCATATACAAGGGTCAGCATCTTGAGCCGGGGCTAGATGTGGCGGAGGCCTGTAGCGGCATGCGACTTCTGATGGCGTTTCTTGCGCTGGGCGTGGCAATGGCATACCTGCACTACAGGCCGATATGGCAACGACTTGTGCTGTTGGCCAGCACCATACCAATAGCAATAATCTGCAACATCGTCAGAGTAACCATCACCGGCTTCATTTACGTGCTGGCGAACCCAGAGTATGCACAGGGGATTTACCACGACCTTCTGGGGATGGCGATGCTGCCGCTGGCGTTCGGACTTTACGGCCTTCTGGCGTGGTTTATGTCGAACCTGTGGGTCGAGAGCACAGAAGCCAGACCGCCCGATGTCGTAGTTCGGCCCCATTAACCCGCCTTGCGTCTGACGGGTTAACCCGCTGAAATTGAAAAAGAGATTAACAGTG
>CAYUIL010000001.1:5138-48070 GCA_964444715.1 uncultured Pirellulales bacterium
AACAGTGATGACAACGCCCAAGGACATAGGACAGACGATTAAAGTCAACTACCTTCAGCCGGCCTTTCTGATATGCGCCGGGGTGCTGGCGATAACAGCCAGCGCTATGTCAGCAACTATCAAGCTGATGGGTATATACTTAGAGAAAGAGCCGATACCGCTAAAAAGGCCCCTTTCTCAGATGGATAGCTTTAACCTGGGGCCGTATAAAGTAGCAGCCAAACAGAAAATTGATAACCCGGACGTGCTGGAGACCTTGGGCACTGAATATTACATCCAATGGATTTTGGAAGATACAAACACCCCTGAAACAAGCAACGCGCGACTTTGCTCACTGTTTATAACTTACTATCCGCTTCCGGACGTAGTGCCGCACAGGCCGGAGGAATGCTACGTTGGAGGTGGTTTTCAGCAAATAAGCTCCGAAGGCGTTACACTTGAAATCAACAATGACGGCAAAAAGCGTCAAGTCAACGCGAGCTATCTGATGTTTGCCGGAACAGAGCTGGGTCTGCTGGAAAGCGAGACAAGGTTTCCTCTTTTGTATTTCTTCAGTGTGAACGGTAATTATACCGGCGGAAGAGGAGATGCGCGGTTTAAAGTAATGACGAAAAATCTTTTCGGAAAATTTTCTTATTTCTCGAAGGTTGAATGGAAGTTTTACAATAACAAATTTGGACGGGCAACGTACCCGAATAAGCAAGAGGCATTGGCGGCGAGCGAAAAATTACTGGCGGTTATTCTGCCTATCCTTGAAAAGGAACACTGGCCCAGCGGGTTGTGGTAGGCAAACAACGTATTCCAGACGGGACAAATGAATGTGGTTTTGCCAGCTTCGGTGGTGTGGGCGCTTCCGAGCAGATAAGGAGTGAAAAGTAATGGCAAAGAAAAGACTAAACAAGAAGGTGGCGCTGATAGGGTCTGCAGTTTTCGTGTTTGTGGTTATTTTGGCCATAGGGGTGTTCTTAACCTTGAGCCGGGACCCGCAGAAGTTCATACAAGACGGCGACGCCGCAGCAGAGACGGCACGCCAAACCCAAGACCAGCAGCAACGCAAAGACATCTACAAGGAGGCGGAACGCAACTACAGAAAGGCCTACGGGCTTGCCAAGACCGACGAGCTTAAGGTCAAGACCCTACACCGCCTCGCGGATGTCTTCACAGAAACACAAAAGTGGCGTGAGACGCTTGGATGCTGGACGCAGATTGTGCGTCTCGATTCCAAGGACGTGCGGGCAAGATATAACCGGCTGAAATACTTTTACATAATTGCACAGACCTCGCCAGGGATGGTATGGCAGGAGGTGACATCGCAGGCATCGGAATTCATAAGAACAGTTGAATCGCCCGGTGCAGCGCCCGAGCTGGCCTCGACGGACACATCAAAGTGGGAGATTGACGCGCTCAAACAAAAGGGAGAGACGACGCATCGTTTAGGTCCGTATTTGCATCTGATTCGGGGTGTGGCAAACCTCAATATCGCACAGCTTGGAATGGTGACAAACAAGGAAGAAACGCTCAAGCAGGCCGTTGCCGACCTTGAGATTGTCAAGCAATTAGAGCCGGCAAATGCTGAGGTGTATCTATACCTGGCACAGGCGGCGGATATAAGAGGCGAGATAGAAGCATCGAAAGGAAACCTGGATGCCAGAGACAAAGGGAGGGATGATGCGATAGAAATACTCAGGGAAGGAGTGGAGGCAACAAAGGACGGAGTAGAGGCCAACATCAATCTTCTCGAGATAAAGCACATTTTTACTCGGGCCAGCCCTGACCCCAACCAGCGAAAGCAGATTCTGGCGCTGGAGCCGGAGTATCTGGCACTTACCACTAAATTCGGCTCAAGCGCGGATGTGCTTTTGGCGATTTCCCTCTTCTACTCAGACTTTCGTCTCGGTCCGGCCTACCTTGACAAGGCAATCGAGGCAATTGAGAAGGCACGCGAACTCGATAATAATAACGTGGGTTACGCGCTAATCGCCGCGAGTTTGTACTCCAGAAGATTCGATATCCACAAACAGAAAGAAGATTCGGATAAAGCGGTCGAGATTACCAAAAACGCACTTTTGCTACCCGACGCCCAGGAGACAACCGGACCGCGGTCGGCAATGGCCAGGGCATATCAAGTGCGATTGAACAGCATACTTGCAAGCAGCTATATCGACCAGATACTGGATTCGGCAGAGCCGCCGGGGGAATCCGAGGGGCAACAGTTGCTGACGGAGGCCCAGCAGGCGACTCGCCAGATTGAGCAGATTTTCAGCAGCGGGGATGACCCGCAGGTCGTTAAATGGCAGGGGATGGTCGAGCTTGCGGCGGCCCGACTCGGAAAGGGGGATGCCTCTACCGTGGTCCGAAAGCTGTATAAGACATATACGCAACTGAAGGCATCTGGACGGTCAGACCCGCGCCTTTCCTACGAACTTGCGAAGGTCTTTGCCAACAGCAACGAGAGTGGTGCAGTTGGAGAGTTTCTCGCCAATGCGATGGAATACGGGATAGAGGCGGTGCAGCCGGAAGCGAGGTTGGACTACGCCGAGTTTTTGGTCAAGATGAAGATGTGGGAGGCGGCGATGGCGCACATCGATGTGTTCGAGGAAAGATACGGAGCGACCGACAGAAGCCGTATGCTGCGGATTAGTACGCACATAGGCGCCAGGGAATTTGCGGATGCAGAACGATATTTGGAACAGATGCCGCAGCAGCAGGACCCCAATTGGTTGATGCTGAAGGCGGCGGTTCTGGAGGGCAAGAGCCGGCAGGTTCGCGGAATCATCGAGCGCAAAAAAGAAAAACCGCGAACAACAGTGGTTCTGTCGAACATACTCAGCCAGCAGCCGCAAGAGGCGGTTGACCAGCGCTCGGTCGAACAGCTTACGGCGGAGATGAGGGGTAACTTGTCGGCTTTTATCGAATATATGGATAAACTACTCGAAAAAGACCCGAACTCATTGGGTGCCGGCACAATAGCATCGCTGTGTGAGGACGCGATAGCAACAGGGCAGTTCGACGCAGCGAATCTGATAGTGGACAAATTTCTGAAATACCAGCCGTTTAATTCGGCAGCGTTGTTCTACAAGCAACTGCTTGCCGAGCCGGAGCCGGCGAAGGTTCCCGCTGAGAGGCGAAAACAGATACAAGAGGAGGTTTTTTCGGGAATCCCCGACCCCGTCAGGCGAGCGGCGGCTCTGGGTGTGTTTTATCAGATGAACGGCGAGCCCAATAAGGCAGTGGAGCAATTCAAAAAGCTGGCCGGTATATCTGCGGGCGCCGAGACGCTCCAGACGGATAAAGCATCACGGTATCTGGCAGCGGGACACCTGTTTGACATAGCTTTGGATAAAGAGGACTGGGAGGTCGCCGACAAGATTGTGCAGATGGCGCGGCAGGAAAATATAGACGAGTGCTCAGGAGACTTTTTTGCCGCGAGGGTCGCCCTTGCGAAAGGGCAATATGAAACCGCGCTGGCGAGCATAGAGAGCGCTCTGACGCAAAGACCTGTTTCCGGGTACGGGTATCTGCTGCGGTCCCGCATCAATGCCGCACTCGGCAACGATGCAGCCGCACTGGCCGACACACAAACAGCGACAACTATCAATCCGATGGACAGGAACATCGCACGAGACATGGCTAATCGGCTGTATATACGCAACCAAAAACTCGGCAACAATGTTTCGTCCGCGCAATTAACCGAAACCAGGCATGCCCTGGACTGGGCTATAGCACTGAATCCCGGGAACTCGCAATTATTGAACTTCTACGCAGATTACATCGGTGAAAGCGAGCCGGAGCGGGCATTGGCGTTGCGGCAGAGCTTACAGGAAAATACGCCGAGCATGCAGAATGCGCTGTTACTTGCCCGGCTTGCCACACGACTTGGTCTGGACAGCACCGACACACAACGGCAGAAGGCATTGCTGGGGATGGCGGCCTCGGCTCTGGAGCAGGCGAAAAGCTACGACCCGCAGAATCCCGCGATGCTCGATAGCTACGCGGAATACTACCGCAAGACAGGACAACAAGAAAAGGCAGAGCAGTTGCTGACAATGGCAAAGGAGCCCCGGCTGCTGTGGCGACACTATTTAAGGGCTGGGCGATATGAAGATGCCAGGAAGGTTCTCGAGCAGTTGTATGAAGCAAACCCAAAGGACGTGAACACGCTCAAGGGGCTGCTAATTTTGGCGGAAGGAGCAGCCGACAGGAAAACTGTGACAAAATACGCCGAGCAACTGCTATCCGCCGAGGAAACAGCCGACAATCATCTTTTGTTAGTGCAGACTTACCTCAACACCGGTCTTGTCAAGGAAGCCGGTAAGAAGCTGGACAGTTTCCGAGAGAGGTACCCAGCAGACGGCAGGGGACTGCTGATGGGGGCGTGGCTTTCTATGAAACAGGGACATCTGAAGGAGGCGCTGGAACTGACGAACAAGCGGCTCGAGGGCGACCAGAGCGATGCAATAGCTTGGCGGCTGCGGGGACAGATAAATCATATGCTGGCGGAATACGAACAGGCAATATCGGACCTCAAGCGCAGCAAGACTTTACTCGACGCAGGAGTAACAAGGGTGGCACTTGCAAAGGCATATCTGAAGGCCGGACGCAACGAAGATGCCGTTACTGAACTCAAGGCTATCACCGAGGACCCGCAGGCACCTGACGAAGCAAGAAGTTTGCTCGAACGAATCTATTTGCGGTCCAAGCAAAAAGAGGCGCTCAACAATTTCTACGCGAAAATCCTCGAACAACTGCCGGAAAACGTATACTGGCACAACCACGCTGCCGAGTTTGCGAGCCTGACCGACGATTTTGCGAAGGCAGAGCAGTTATATGACTTAGCTCTGCGCAAAAGCAAAGAACAGGGGCGGGCGGATTCCGATGCCCTGGCCGGGTATCTACAGGCGCTTTTGGCTGCCGGAAAGATGGACAAGCTATTTGAAGAGGCAGGCAAATACGTGGACGGCAATCTCGCCCCCATCGCGTATTTCAGAATGGCGGAAGGCAAGATAAAGCTCGGTGACCGCACCACAGCCGTTCAGTACTGTAGAAAGGCGGTCGACAAAGTGGGCGACAACACAGAACTCTCTATGCAGGTGCTTGAAAAGATGTATGCGCTGCTTGGGGAGCGAGACGCGGAACAGGTGTGCAGGCAAAAGCTGGCATCGGAACCGGAATCGTTCTCTGGAAACTGGACTATGTATAACCTATCCCAGCTCAAAGGCGATTATAACAAGGCGGGGGAATACCTTGACAAATGCCTAAAGACGACCAGTCCAGGTCAGCCGCGCTGGTTTGGCCTCACAATGCAAAAGGCAGAGGTGTTGATACTGACCTACTACAAAACTTCCGATAATAACTACCTTAAAGCTGCTATTGAGGCCTACGAAAGTCTGCTGGCAAAAATGCCGAATAATACAAACATCCTGAACAACGTTGCATATATACTTGCTGAGAACAACCAGGACCTCGACAAGGCGTTGGAATATGCCAAGCGGATTTACGAAGCTCAACCAGAAAACCCAGGGTATCTCGACACTTACGCCTTTGTGCTTAACAAGAAGGGCAAGTATTCTGAGGCAGTGCAGCTTGGACAGGCAGCGATACAGCAGTACGAGGCGCAACAGATGTCGATTCCCTTAGTGGTGTATGAGCACCTGGGACAATCTTACGAGCAACTCGGCGAACTGTCACAGGCACGTGCGGCGTACGAGCAGGCACTGGATGCCGGCGGAGAGAATATATCGAAGTCGGACAACCAACGTGTAAACGCAGCATTAGAACGGCTCGGAAAACAAAAAGGTAATTAAAGCGAGCAACCAAAATGTTCGGCGTTGTGCAGGGACTGCCGGCGACGATAGTAGCTGCTAACTATTGGCGGGAAGCGTAAATGGCTCAAACAGGCCAAAGACCGATGGTGAGCGGACCTGAGGCGATGGTGCCGAGGCCAGTGGCGGTTGCACACCCAACTACGGTTGGAATAACGCCGAAAGAAGGTCTCGCCATACTGCGAAGGCACTGGTTTATGATAGTATTCCTGACGGTGTTCGGCTTTTGCTGTGGCGTTGGAAGCTGGTTTCTACTGCTGAGATACTGGCCGCGGTATAGAGCGGAGACGTTTATCAGGGTGCTTCCGCCCGTAGATAAAGACCCTACAAGGATAGAGACCGCCGCTGTGGCGAAGGATATACAATATGGTTATCGGCTGTCGATGGTCGCACTACTGAAGAGCCAAAGCATGCTTCAGCAGTTGATTGACAGGGACAATGTACAACAGACCAAATGGTTCAAGAGCTTCGGCGACATAAAGGATATCCGCATAAGAAAAGCCGTCAAGAAGCTGAAGAGTGATTTTGGCGCCTTTGCGCAAAGGGATGGCGACTCAATTGTTGTCTCGATGACCTGCACGAACAAGGAAGAATCGGCCTTGATAGTGAACGAAATGGTGAGTCTATTTGTCAGCAGCCGAGGCAGCACCAAGAGGAAAGAGGTCGCGGATAAGCTCACACAGCTTGAAGAGCAGCGGATTCGTGTGCAGAGGGATTTGGACTCGGCAGAGCGTGCCCTTGACGATGTTCGGCGCAGATACGGGTTTACTGACCTCGAGATGCCCACGTTCGAGCCGGTCACCGACAAGAAGCTCAAAGACCTGGAGCTTCAGCAGGACAACCTGGCGATAGATATCAGCCAGACGCGCGCAACCATCGAACGCCTTGCAATACAGGCGGAGGGGCCCGTTCAGGTGCAGGTGGAACAGCAGGTCGAGACGGACCCCATAATGACCATGTTGGCCCAGCAGTTGGCGTTACGGGAATCGGCGCTCGCAAGCGCGCTTGCGAGATTCGGCGAGGACCACAGGATTATTCGGCAGACTCGGGAGTATATCAACTCGATAGAAGAGGAAAGGTTGCAAAGAAAGGTGGTGATTGCCGAGCAAACCAGACAATCGAACCTGAAGAACGCCCAGGATGTACTAATAACAATGGAGAAACGGCTTGAGGAACTTGAGACGAGGCGTGATGAGGCCGCGAAACAAAAAGAGGAGCTTGACCTGGCCCGTGCGCAGTTTCAGCAGCGAGCGAAAATAAGAGACGAAACAGGGGCGATGCTCAATTCGATTAAAGAGCAGCTTGGAAAACTGAAGATAATCCACGACGACCCTGAGACCCCGAAGGTTCAAATGGTAGGCCTCGCTCCCGAACCGCTCGAGGTAAGTTTCCCGAGGTGGCAAATCTTCTTTCCCGGAGGGACGCTTCTGGGATGGCTATTGGGTATCGGCCTTACGTTCCTGGTGGAGATACTAAACGACCTTGTGCGGACGTCGAAAGATGTGGCCAACTTCCTGCGCATTCCTCTGCTTGGGACGATACCGGACGCCGAGGAGGACGAGCAGCTCGAGGACATTGAGCTCGCACTTGTGGCGCGGCAGGCGCCGAACAGCATCGTAAGCGAGTCATACAGGCGGTTACGCACGAATTTGAAGCTGTCTGCGTCGGCAAAAAACGCCCGGACAATACTGATTACCAGTAGCGGCGCCAAAGACGGCAAAACCACCGTGGCGGTTAATCTTGCGACGACACTTGTCGCTGACGGCAAAAAGGTCCTGCTGATAGACGCCAATTTCAGGCGGCCGAGTTTCCAGACAATATTTGCGACTCAGTCGAGCCAAACGCCGGGACAGACGGGATTGAGCAATCTGCTGACGGGGCAGTGCAATTTGCAAGACGTGATAAGACCGAGCGGGATGGAGCGGCTGGAGATAATCGAATCCGGCCCGATGCCGGCCAATCCGGCAGAGGCGCTGGGAGGCGAGGCGATGGAGCAGTTGATAAGACAACAGCGGGATAGCTTCGACTACGTGATACTCGATGGACCGCCCGTGCTGTTGGCAAGCGAGACCAAAATACTGGCAAAGTGCGTCGATGGAACCATTTTAGTATTCAACGCGGCAGCAACCAGACGAGGGGTGGCCATGCGAACCATCAGCGAGTTAAGGCAGGTCAACGCCGAGATATTCGGCTGCGTGCTGCTGGGAGCCAAGACGCTAAAGGGCGGTTACTTCCACGAACTGTTCAAGTCCTATCAGGAATACCAAACCGCCGCGGCGGGCGAGCCAGCGAAGGCCTAACTCGCGACTCGCCCGCCTCGGCTCACGGCGAAGCGGGCTTCGGCGAGACGGGTGGCTCGTTAAAGACAGGGGTTTTTGAATGGATAAATTTTTGGTCACCGGCGGAGCTGGGTTTATCGGTTCAAATATCTGCGCTAAACTCGTCTCGCAGGGTTGTTTCCTCAGGGTAATTGACAATCTGCTTACCGGCAAAAAAGGCAATCTTGCCGGCATCTTAGACAAAATCGAGTTCATACAAGCTGATATGGGCCAAGAGGAAGTTGCCCGGTCAGCTATGAAAGGCATTGACGTGGTCCTGCACCAGGGGGCTCTACCTTCGGTGCCTCGCAGCGTCGATGACCCGGCTGCCACGCACAGGCACTGCGTTGATGCAACCTTCACGCTGCTTTTGGCGGCGCGTGATGCAAAGGTGAAGCGTTTTGTTTACGCCGCCAGCTCGTCGGCTTATGGTGACACGCCTACGTTGCCGAAGGTTGAGACGATGCCTGTCAATCCGCTTTCGCCTTACGCTGCCGCAAAACTAATGGGGGAATATTACTGCAGCGTTTTTTACAAGGTCTTTGGCCTGGAGACCATTTCGCTGCGGTATTTCAACGTCTTCGGCCCGCACCAGGACCCGACAAGCCAGTATGCGGCGGCGATACCGGCTTTCGTGACGGCAATTCTGACCGACGAGCGGCCGACCGTTTACGGCGACGGCAAGCAAAGCCGGGACTTTACTTATGTGGATAACGTTGTCGAGGCAAACCTGCTTGCCGCAAGGGCCAAGCATACAAAAGGAGAGGTTGTGAATATCGCCTGCGGCGAGGCGGTAACAGTGAACGAAACTATTAATACGATCAACAAGCTACTAGCCAAAGACGTAAAACCAGTTTACGCACCGTTCCGTCCCGGCGACGTCAAACACTCACTGGCGGACATCTCGCTAGCAGGGAAACTGCTCGATTATAAGCCGCTGGTCTTGTTCAGGGAAGGCCTGCAAAAAGCCATCAACTGGTACCGGGATAACCTCGTGACTCGTCGCTCGTGACTCGTCGCCCGACACAAACGAGTCACGGAGGCCGGGGCACGGGTCAGTGCGTGCTCTGTTCTTTTAGCTGCTCTGCTGACTGAATGAGTTCCTGCCTGTCGATTTCCTTTTGTGGGGTCAGGTCGAACGACCACTGGTAGGAATCGACGATGCGGCCGGGGTACAGGTTCTGGACAAAGAAGTCAAAGGGGAAGCAGTCGTGCCAAGGCGGCTGGAGCTTGCGATGGGTTGATAGTGTCCCATAGCCCTGTTTGCGAATTGTGACGTTATAGTCGCCGTACCAGTTGAATGAGACGGTCGCCGGCGAGACGCCTATCTCCTCGTCGTTGAGACAAACCAGCGCACCGGACGGGTTTGTGTTGATGGTCAGCTTACGGTCAACGCAACCGGCCGCCACCAAAAGGCCGGCAAGCAGAATAAACAGCGATACTCGTGCTACATCCTGATACATCGGTACCTCATTATATGCAAATGTTAATGGTCGGAAAAGGCCCTCGCACCTATTTTCTCCGTCAACTTCTACAAGCCCGGCGCACTGGGGTAGCTTGAAGGCTCAGAGTCCGATAAGTCCAAGCATAGAGGGCTGTGTTAAGATTGACCGGGTGTAATTTTGTATTTAGGATGGTCAGCCAATTGGGCGATTAGATTAGTAGATGTCGCCCCGCACCCATTTTGGAATATGGGCGCTGGGGCGGGTAGCTGCTTTACGGACCAAAATGGGTGCGGGGTATGATAGGTGCTGCACTAATCAAAATCGGCGAGGGGGTAAGCAGCGCGGGCCAGTTCGGCAGGTTTGTCTGGCGCTCGGCGGTAACTTCCGCGGAAAGCATCGCAAGGAGCGAGACCTACCCATTGATATGGGCACAGATGCTGCTGATAGGCGTGCGAAGCGTGCCGGTCATTATGATAACCGGCGCCTTTGTGGGTATGACGCTGGCGGTACAGGCATACGACCAATTGGCAGGAATGGGGCTGGAAGAACACTTAGGCGTGCTGATAAACGTCTCTGTGGTAAAGGAGCTCGGGCCGGTGCTGGCGGCGGTGATGCTGGCCGGGCGAATCGGCGGTGCGCTGACGGCAGAACTGGGAACAATGAACGTCACCGAACAGATAGATGCAATAGAAAGTATGGGGACCGACCCGGTCAAGTATCTGGTGGCACCTCGCGTGCTGGCGTGCCTTTTATTGACGCCGGCCCTTATCATTTACGCGGACCTGCTGGGAATCATAGGCGGCTGGTTTGTCAGCGTGGTCCAACTGCACATCAACGCGCGGGCATACTGGAGTTTCAGCGCGTATGGCGTGGAGCTGTGGGACGTGGGCTGCGGCGTCATCAAAGGATTCTTCTTCGGCGGGGCAATCGCGGTAATAAGCTGCTACAAAGGGTTTCACTGCAAGGAAGGAGCCAGGGGCGTAGGGCAGGCGTGCACGGAGGCGTTTGTGATGAGCTTTATCGTGATACTAATCATTGACTTTGCTTTGGTGGTGGTTTTCAAGGCAATCTACAGCTCTTTCTGGCCTTTGCGCAGCATGGTGGGATAAGCCCGCCGCCCCCGCTCTTGTCTTCGACAAGAAGACGCGGGGGCCGGGTCACAAGCCACGAGTCACGAAAAATGGAAAAGCAAAACAAACAAAATGAAAATGTGTCAACGGAAAATAACAGCACCAAGCCCGACGATGGTATCATTGTCCTCAAGAATGTCACCAAGCAGTTCGGGAACAATGTCGTCCTGGACAATATTTCCCTTGCGATAGAGAAGGGCAAAACCACGGTTGTAATTGGGCCCAGCGGGTGCGGCAAGACGGTGCTTCTCAAACATATGATAGTTCTGCAGCGCCCCACTTCCGGCGAGGTTTACTTCAAGGGCCAGCGCATAGATGACCTCGATGACAAAGACCTCAACGGCATACGTGCGCACTTCGGGTATCTGTTTCAGGCGGGGGCTTTGTTTGACAGCTTAAGCGTGGCCGAGAACATAATGTTTCCCGTCAGGCAGCACTGCCAGATAACCCGCTTCAGCGCGGTGGAAGAGCTTGTGCGAAACAAGCTCAAAATGGTGGGGCTGGACGGGCTTCAGAGTTTTTACCCCGCCAATCTGTCAGGCGGACAGCGTAAGCGCGTGGCGCTAGCCAGGGCGATAGCTCTTGACCCTGAGGTGATATTGTATGATGAGCCGACGACGGGGCTGGACCCGATACGGGCGGACACAATAAATGAGCTTATTTTGAAACTGGAGCGGGAGCTTCATGTGACCAGCGTGGCGGTAACGCACGATATGAAAAGCGCCTACAAGATAGCAGACCGCATCATTATGCTGCACCACGGCAAGATAATCGCCGACGGCGACGCGGACTACATTCGCAACCATTCCGACCTGGTTGTTCAGCAATTTATCGAGGGCGAGGTCAGCAAGAAGGAGCTTGAGCAGCTTCAAAAAACGAACGCCGCAAACCCAGCCCGCCCTGTAACACGGAAGATTGATGATTGATAATTGATAATTGATAATTGATAATTAAGAACGTGAATCGGCGAACAATCAATAATCAATCATTAATAATCAATCACCAATTGGACGATTTATCGCACCTCATAAAGGGCGAGGTATTTGCCGATATGCTGCACCGCTCGGCGTACAGCAGCGACGCCAGCATTTACCAGATAGTGCCGAGCTGCGTGGTCTGTCCGCGCGACGCACAGGATGTCGCAGCGGTTGTCAAATACGCGAGGGGCAAGCAAATACCGGTCGCAGCTCGCGGGGGCGCTAGCGGCGTGGCGGGCGAGTCGCTGTGCAGTGGAATCGTGCTGGATGTGACTCGGTATATGAACAGGATTATCGGCACAGAGGATAGCGGCCGGCTCGTGGTGTGCGAGCCGGGCGTGGTGCTGGATGACCTAAACAACTACCTCGCAAAACACAACAGAAAAGTCGGGCCTGACCCATCAACGTCCAACCGTGCGGTCATAGGCGGCTGTGTGGCCAACAACGCAACCGGCGCGCACTCGCTGCAATTCGGGTATATCGGCGACTACGTGGAGCGAACAGAGGTGGTCCTGGCGGACGGCAGCATAGTAGAGCTGGCCAATAACGTTAATCCACGCAATGCACAAAACGACAGCGTAGGCCGAATCGCAAGGGCCTGCGCCGAGCTATTGGCAGGCAAAGAGAAGACAATCGCAAAGGCGCTTCCCGCAACCAAACGCAATCGCAGCGGCTACAGTATCGCAGGGACATATCACGACGGCAAAATTGACCTGGCCCGGCTGATGGCCGGCTCCGAGGGGACGCTTGCAATATTCACGAAAATTACTCTTCGCACAGTGCCTTTACCAAAGGCCGAAGGGCTTTTGCAGCTTGAGTTTGATTCGTTAGAGAAAATGGCAAAGGCGGTGCCGATTATTGTCAGGACAGGTGCCTCGGCCTGCGAGCTGATGGATAATTGCCTGATTGCTATGGCGATTGAACACCTGCCAGGTTACAGGGATATCCTGCCCGCCAACGCCGCCGCTGTGCTGCTGGTCGAGCATACCGGCGAAACGCCTCCACAAGTACGAGACAAAATCAAAACGACGGACTCCGCGGTGGGTAATCTCGCGAATAATCGAACGATTGTCTTCGATGAGCAAGCCCAGAAACGGCTGTGGAAGGCGAGAAAAGACGCGGTTCCCTTATTAGACAGACGTAAAGGCCGGCAAAGACCAGTCCCGTTTATCGAGGATGTGTCGGTCGAAAACGACAAACTGGCGGAGTATATCGCGGGACTGCAAAAAATCGGGAAAAAAATCGATATTGCGATGAGTTTTTACGGCCACGCAGGCGACGGCGAGCTGCACATCCGGCCTTATCTGGACTTAGGCGAGCAGGGCGACATCGAGAAAATGACGCGGATTGCCGACGAAGTGTTCCCGTTAGCGTGGTCGCTTGGCGGGACAGTCAGCGGCGAGCACGCAGTGGGACTGGTTCGGGCGGCATTTCTGCGACGGCAATACGGCGACGAGTTTTACAATTTGCTGTGCGGCATAAAAAAGATATTTGACCCTAATGGCCTGCTTAACCCCGGCAAGATAATCAACGACGACCCCGATATTATGGTGCAAAATCTCAAGGCCAGGCAGCGGGTGCAGCCGAATAGAACATTCGCAGAATCGGGCGTCATATTCGCGGATGACGAGATTGCACTTGAGCTTGAGCGGTGCAATGGCTGCGGGCTTTGTCGAACTGGCGAACGAGAGCTTCGATTCTGCCCTGTGTTTCGGGCAACGGGAGACGAACTGGCCACCTCGCGGGCGAAAATGAACGTGCTACGGTTCTGGGCGACGGGACAACTTGAGGACGCTGATTTTGACTCGCCGGAGTTCCGAAAGTTCCTCGATTTGTGCGTCAACTGCAAGGCCTGCTCGCTTGAGTGCCCTTCGGGCGTGGATGTATCGAAGATAATGGCGACGGCCAGGGCGGAATACGTCCGGCGAAAAGGTCTGCGATTCACGGAACGTCTCCTCGGGCATAATCGATATTTAAGTATGCTGGCCAGCGCCCTCGCGCCTGTTTCCAATTTTGTAATGCGCTTAGGGATAACCAGATGGCTCCTTGAGAAAACAATGGGTATTGACCGTAGGCGCCGGATGCCGAGATTTGCCTTCGGCTCATTTCTGTCTGCGGGGCGCGCTTACTTAGAGACCTGCAAGCCGGCCGAAATGCCGATAGATAAGGTCGCTTATTTCGTCGATACATACGCTAATTTCAACGACCACGAGCTTGGCTTTGCGGTCATCGACGTCCTGCGGCACAATGATATCGAGGTGATACTGCCGAAGCAAAGGCCGGCGCCGTTGCCGGCGATTGTTTATGGCGACGTCAAAACGGCCAGACAAGATTTATCTTACAGCGTGAAACACTTAGCGAGGGCCGTTAAAGAGGGATACAAAATTATCTGCTCAGAGCCCAGCGCTGCCTTATGCCTCAAACAGGAACTAAGGCATTACGTCGAAGGCGAGGACGTAAGTGTAGTATCTGCAAATACTTATGAACTTATGGAGTACCTGCTTGACCTGCTGAGAAAAGGAAAACTAAACAAGCCCAAAGGAAAAATCTCGAAGGAATACGCTTATCACACGCCTTGCCATTTGTTCGCGATTGGGACTTATGGTGCCAGTATCGAGATTTTGAAAACGCTGTGCGGCCTTGATATCGTCGATTTGAAAGCGGGTTGCTGCGGCTTAGCCGGGACATTCGGGGTGCAAAAGAAAAATTACGAACTATCTGAGCAGATTGCAAAGTCACTCAAAGAGGCGCTCGATAAAACCTCTGCCAAATGTGTCCTTACCGAGTGCGCCGCCTGCGCAATGCAAATTGAGCACATAAGCGGAAAACCGGCCCTGCACCCGATAAAGGTCTTGGCGGAATGTTATAGTGTATAGTGGGTAGTGAATATGAGCGAAGAGGCAATTCAACCGAAAAAACCCCGCAAACAGAAAGTCCGTGTGCGGTTCGTCAGGTGCGGTCTTATTGCTACGGCCGTGGCCTCGCTGCTAATCGGCGGGACTGCGTATTTCAATATTTATCTGCCGCAAGGCAAAGGGCCTGCGGGGCCGAGTGTGCCTGCGGAACCATTTGGCCACGTCTGGAGTGAGAAAAAAGTAGTGCTGCTGGGAATCGGAGACAGTATCACTGATGGACTTGGTGCTCGCTCAGGATTTTCATATTTTGACCGGCTTACGAAAAATCCCGCAGGTGACAGCCCTGATATGTCCGGCAAGAATCTTTCCGCAGTGTTTCCAAATCTGACAACAAAAAATATCGCCATCGCAGGGACGACCTCAATCCGACATCGCGCAGAGATTGAAATGCTGCATAAATACCCGGAAGACGTGCTGGGAATAGTGGTGATGACTACCGGAGGCAATGACCTTATCCATGGTTACGGACGCAGGCCGCCGAAAGAAGGGGCGATGTATGGCGCTACAATTGAGCAGGCCCTGCTATGGATGGATAACTTCCAGAAGCGGCTGGACGAGATGGTAACACTGCTAACAGACATCTTCCCCGGCGGCTGCCAAATATTTCTTGCCAACATCTATGACCCCACTGACGACACGGGCAACATTAATGCCTGGTTTACGAGATTGCCTGCCTGGCCCGATGGCGTTACCATTCTGGAAAGCTACAATCAGATTATCGGGCAGTGCGCAGATAAATACGACAATGTCCATTTGGTCGATATTCACACAATTTCCCTCGGACACGGAATACATTGCAGAAAGCTCTGGCTTAAGAATTACCGCTGGAATGACCCGACTTACTGGTACCAGCCGAACACCATCGAGGACCCAAGCGAACGCGGCCACGACGCAATACGGCGGGTATTCCTTATAGAAATGGCGAGGGTTTTTGCTGACGGAAAAGTCCTTACGACTGCCCAAGGGAAACTCAGCAGTGAAAATTAGAGGTTTGGAACAATCCGACATGGATTCACTCGCGCCTCTGGTTGACGAGTTCGTGTCGGCGAACAGAACGCTGACGTATCGACCTGATTACAGAAACGCCTTTCGTGATTCCGCGAGAAAGGTTCTGACTGATACAAATGCAGTCATTTTCGTGGCGGACCAAGCAGGTGAAATTGTCGGCCTGATTACAGGGAGGATAAGTGACAACGGGTCTATTATTCTTCCTGAGAAAATCGGATATATAAGCATAATTGTTGTCTTATCAAGGTATCGGCGCAAAGGAATAGCCAAGCGGCTGTGGGAAAGGTTGAACGAGTGGTTCTTGTCCAAGGGAATAGAGGAAGTGCAGCTTTATGCGCTGCCCGATAACGAAGAAGCGAAGGGTTTCTGGCAAGACCGCGGCTTCGATGTGGTGCTTCAGCGGTGGAGGAAACGTATAGTCGATTAAGTTCTGAGGGATAGCGAAATGGCACGATACAAGATAGATTTCGAGTCAATGCGGTGGGAAAGCCCTATGGCCGGTGTCAGATTTAAGGCCTACGAACAAGGCGGGAGGAAGCTGCGTTTGGCGGAGTTCGGCAGAGAGTTTGTTGAGCCGGACTGGTGCACCAAAGGGCATATCGGCTGTATTCTTGAAGGACAAATGGAAATAGACTTCGATGGAGAAGTAATGGTATTCGGCCCAGGCGACGGCATTTTTATTCCCGCGGGCGAGGAACACAGACACAAGGCCAAGGTTCTTACAGATCCGGTGAAAGTGGTCCTTGTGGAGAATAGTTGAGTCCACAAAATCAGAGTAAGGGTAGTCCTAATGCGGCGGAGCAGAAATTGTGTTGAAGATTTTTGACGCCCAGACAGGTGAAAATCTTGAGGTCGTGAGAAAACTTTTTGAAGAGTATCCTGATTCGCTGCATCTTGACCCTTGCTTCCAGAATTTTGGTGAGGAGTTAGCCAACCTTCCCGGAGAATAAATCCGGCCAAAGGGATGGCTGCTGCTTGCGATGTACCAGAACGAGGTGGCTGGTTGCGTGGCGCTAAGGCGGTTGAGCGAGGGGGTATGTGAAATGAAACGACTATACATCAGGCCGCAATTTCGGCGAAAAGGAATCGGGCGGGCATTAGCCGAAGCAATTTCAAAGTCGCTCAAAGATGCACTTGATAAATCCCCCACCCAATGCGTCCTTACCGAGTGCGCCGCCTACGCAATGCAGATTGAACATATAAGCGGCAAACGTGCGATTCACCCGATAAAGGTTTTGGCAGAATGCTACGGGCCGATGTGTCCCAACCTGAGCAGAAGAGCTGAGAAGCAGAAGGATAGTTGAAATGACCTGTCCAACCAGGGAACCTGTAGGGCGGGACATCGCCTTGCAATTTTCAAAGTACTTCGTTATCGCTGCGATAGTGGCCGTCCCGTTAATCGGCGGCATTGCGTATTTCAACGCTTACCTGCCGCAGGGTAAAGGCCCGGCAGGGCCGGATGTGCCTGCCGAGCCATTTAAGCATATATGGAGCGAGGAGAAGGTGATGCTGCTGGGAATCGGGGATAGCATCACAGAGGGATATGGTGCGAGGGAGGAATTTTCATACTTTGATCGGCTTATTAGAAACCCTGACAGCGACAACCCCGATATGTTAGGCAAGAACCTTTCTGTCGTACTCCCAAACCTGATAACGAGAAATATAGCCGATTCAGGAACGGCCTCGATCGGGCACTGTGCCGACATCGAATCACTGCAAAGCCAGCCCCAAGACGTGTTTGGAATAGTCGTGATGACTACTGGAGGCAATGACCTTATTCACAATTACGGACGACGACCACCCGAAGAAGGAGCGATGTATGGGGCGAGTTTCGAGCAGGCCAGGCCGTGGATAGATAATTTCCAGAAGCGATTAGACGAGATGATAACACGGCTGCGGGATGTTTTCCCGGGCGGCTGCCAAATTTTCTTAGCCAATATTTATGACCCAAGCGACGGGACAGGCAACACAAGCACCTGGCTTACGGGATTACCTGCCTGGCCCGACGCAGAGTTGATATTACACGCCTATAACAAAAAATTGGCAGAGTGTGCCGAAAGATATGAATACGTTCACCTGGTAGATATCCACAAGCCATTTCTCGGACACGGGATACACTGCAGGAAGTTCTGGATTAAGAATTACTGCCGGAACGACCCAACTTACTGGTATCAATCGAAGAACCTCGAGGACCCCAGCGAACGCGGCTACGATGCGATACGACGGCTGTTTCTCAACGAAATGATAAAGGTGTTCGGCGATAGCCGGCAGGCAAAATAACTCCTACAGGAAATAACGATGGCAACCAAACGTTTTCAGCCCCTTTCGATTTGCCGATATGGCAACTGCTTGATTTTGTTATCCCTTGCGATTTACTTTTTTTTCATACCTTTCGTGCTGCTGATTTGCTATCTGGGCGACCCGGGGTTAAAAGGTCAAGGGGTGCCGAGGTTCACCTTTCGGGTACACAGACATTTAGCACCCAGATACGAGAGGTGGGCCCGGCAGCGTATCGGCTCCGACAAGGCAAAGGGGCTTGGCCTTGAAGAAATCGCAGCAACGGAATGGCCGGCCTTCGGGTCGGCCTTCTACCTTTGGGCCACGGAGGCCCTGCAGCAGGCGTGGGAACAGGATAAGACCCTTTCGCGCGTCGCGCCGAACGTATACGCCGCAGGGTCAATTGAGGCGGCGGCTGCCCTTATAGCCGACCCTGAGAATGCATCGTGGGTAAAAAAACACTGGGGCGAAGATTATTTGCACAAAGAAAACGTGTTTTATCGAATGCTGCTGATTGGGGGGCTAACGAACTACCATAAACTGTTGGGTGGAGATAAGTATCTTGGCCTGATACGAGACCAGGTTGAAACACTATCAAAAAAACTGGATGAATCCAAGTATGGCCTGCTCGACGATTACCCCAGCCAGTGCTACCCGACCGATGTGGTAGCCGCAATCGCGGCAATAAAACGAGCCGATTCGCTCCTTGGGACCGACCATTCAAAATTCATAGCACGCTCAATCAGAGCATTTGGCAACGACCTCGTTGACTCAACAGGGCTACCACCATACTTCGCGGATGCCCAAAGCGGAAATATCGATATTACTCGCGGCTGTTCCAACCAGTGGGGCATCACCTGGGCTGCGGAGTTGTGGCCTGAGACAGCCAAAAACTGGTACGACAATTTTGAGAAATACTTCTGGCAAAACCATTGTGGGGCCGTTGGCTTTCGTGAGTTCCAAAAGGATACACGCGAAACGAAAAATTGGCACATAGATGTGGACTCAGGGCCAGTCATCGCGGGCTTCGGCATCTCGGCCTGCTCCTTTGGAATGGGTGCCGCACGGGCCGTCAATCGCTTCGACCATGCCTATCCGCTGGGTGCCGAAGTGCTTGTTGGCTCCTGGCCCCTGCTCGATGGAACATTGCTGACGGCAAGATTCCTGTCGAACGCGGCACATGCCCGGTATGTCGGCGAAGCGTGCCTGCTTTTTTCCTTCACTCGGATGCCACAGGATAAACCTGTTGTCGTAAAGGGCGGTCATTTACCTGCCGTGGTGTATGTGACTCTCGGCCTGTACCCGCTCGCTGGTCTTACGCTCGTTCTGGCAATGCTACAATCGCTGAAACAGTGGGAAAAAACGGCGTCAAAAAATATTTTTCGCCTTGAGTGGCTACAAGTAACCATCTGGGCGGCCTTGTTAGCCACCGGGATTATAACTGCGACTTGTGTTAACCTGTTTTGCGGATTGTTGCTAATACTGCTTGCGCAGCTTCTGCCACGGTTTGCAAAGAACAAGGTAACGTGCACAGACAATGAGCCTGACGCACCAGCGATAAATTAACCTACTCCTGTCCGGCCTGTTTATTGTCGCTCTCCGGTTGGGGCTCTTCCGGTTTTTTGGCGGCTTCTTCATGATGAGCTTGTAGAACCGCTTCTTTTTGAGCGGCCTTGAAGGCCTCGACATCGGCGCCTTCGGGAACCACAACGACGCTGACCGTGGCCTTCAGGTCGTCTGCAAAACGCAAGTTGACGCTGAAAGTGCCGACCTGCTTTATATGCTCATCGAGTGCAACGACATCATCGGCGACCTCGAAGCCCTGGGCACGCAGGTTCTCGGCTATATCGTGCTTGAAAACCGAGCCGAACAGATGTCCCTGCTCATTAGCAGCAGCGGCGATAACGGCCTCAGCGCCGTTGACGGCCTGGGCGGCCTTTTCGAGCTGCTGGCGTTCGAGACGACGTTGTTCGACGCGCTTTGCCTTCTGTCCGGCGATTGCCTTTATATTCGTATCCGTGGCGGTCTTGGCAAGCCCCTGCGGAAAAAGGAAGTTTCTCGCGTAGCCGTCGGCGACCTCAACAACGTCACCGAGCCAGCCGAGTTTATTTACGTCACCGGTTAGTAACACCTTCATTTATAAATCTCCCGTAAATAATAGCGTTTAGCGGATAGCGTAGCGCGTATACGCTGTCTTTTTGGTTTAAGCACAGAACGGCAGAAGCGCCATATACCTTGCGCGCTTGATGGCCCTTTTGACCTTGCGCTGGCAGCCGGCACAGTTACCGCTGCGTTTGCGCGAGTATATCTTGCCGCGATGTGTCAGCAGCTTCTGCAGGGTTTCGATGTCCTTGTAATCAACGTGCTTTTTGCCTCGCCTGCAAAACCGACACGGGGTTTGCTGCTGAGTGGACATCTTGCGGGTTCTGTCCGTCCTGTCCGTTCTGTTGTTTCTTCTTTCGTTAAATTCCGCCATATTTCACCTGTTAAAAAACCTCGTGTTTCGTTTATCGTCTTACGTTAAACGCAACCGTGACGAGCTGCGCAACCGCAACCTGATTACGCAACCGTTCAAAACGGTATATCATCTTCGGCTGGGCGTGCTCCTTTTGGAGGCGATGCCTGACCAGAGTTATTCGGCTCGACCTGACTGTCCTGGGCGGCTTCACCGCCAGCCGGGGCGCCCGCTCCCGGCGCGCCGGGGCCGCCGCCGAGGAACTGGCAATTATCGACGTGGATTCTGTGTTTGCTGCGTTTTGAGCCGTCCTGTGCCGTCCACTGCTCAAACACCAGCCGACCCTCCACAAAAATGGGCCTGCCTTTGCGCATATACTTGTTGATGTTCTCAGCCAGCCGACTAAAGGCACGGCAGTCAACGAAGCAGGTCTCTTCTTTGCTCTCGCCGTCTTTGCCGGTCCACCTGCGGTTAACCGCCAGGCCGAACTCCACAACAGGGGTCTGACTGGGAAGATACGACAGTTGCGGGTCGCGGGTCAGATTACCCATCAGTAATACCTTATTAAAATTGGCCATAAGTAACTCCTAATCTTCTATTGCGCTGCAGTGCTGACGTTATCGTCCGCCGCCAGCCCAGCTTGTTCCGGCTGTTGCTTTGTCTCAGCAGGTGAGGCACCCTGGTCTGCGGGCTGCCGGCCCCGCGTTGCAGGGGTGTCCTTCGCCATGTCTTCCTCGGTGAGGTGGTCGGCCCTGAGAATCAGCACTCGCATAATGCGTTCTGAAAGCTGCACGTCACGTTCGATATCGTGGATTTTTTGCCCGCTGACCCTGAAGTAGGTGAGTATATAGGTCCCGCGTGCACACCTTCTGATTGTGTAGGCCAACGGCCGTTCATCCCACTTTCGGATGGAGACGATTTCAGCATCGGCCTTGGTCAACATCTTCGTAACAAGCTCGATGATGCCGTCCCAGTCCCTTGCCGCTTCGGCTGAATCTATCAGGAACATACCTTCGTAGAGCTTTTTGACAGCAGTTTCCAAATCAGTTACCTCCAGCAAAAATCGCTAATTGTGTTCTTGTCATACGTGAAAATCACTTTTCAAAACGATTGTGTTTCGTCATCGCCGCCTGGATACCTTCCTGAAGCCAGCAAAGTGCGGCGTCTTTAGCCCGCGTGACGCCCTCATTTATCAGGGCACCGTCATTTTTGTCCGGCTCGCCGAGCACATAGTCAACAGCATCGTCTGTCGGACAGCGTCCGATGCCGATTCGCAGGCGTGGGACGTTATTTGTCCCGAGCTTGCCGAGCACGTCCGTCAGGCCGTTATGCCCGCCGGCGGAACCTTTGGCCCTCAGCCGGATTTGTCCCGGCTCAAGCCACATATCATCGAGGACCACGAGCACATCGCACAGGTGCAGTTTGTAAAAGGCGACTGCGTCGGCGACCGGCTGACCGCTGCAATTCATACACTGCCAGGGTTTAAGCAGCAGGACCTGCCGGCCGGCGAATTCGCCCTTGCCCAGCCGGGCGCCAAAGCTTCTTTTGCCAATCTGTATGCCGAAGGCATCAGAAAGCGAATCGACCGTTTTGAAGCCAACATTGTGCCGCGTGTCGGCATATTTCTTACCGGGATTACCAAGACCAACTATCATCTGCATACCAGGCATATCAGGGGCTCGCTAAATACAGCCCTACTTTTTCTCCTTCTCCTTATCTTCTTTTTTCTCCTTCGGCTCCTTCTGTTCTGCGACGGCCTCTTTCCCTTCCTCTTCTTCCTCCTTGACCTCGGTTATAACCTCTGGTGCAACAGGCATCTCGGCCTCAAGCTCTTCGGTGGTCTTGACCTCAGCAACGAGGTGACAGGTCACCAGGAGCAATTCAGGCGGGCTTATCAGCTTGACCCCTTCGGGCAACTGGATGTCTTTGGCGTGCAAGGTATCCTCAAGGGCCATTTCCTTGATGGACACCGATATATGCTCAGGAATCTCGGTGACGCGGCACTCGACCTCTACGCGGTCGGTATGCATCTCGACCATTCCGCCCTCGTGGGTGCCCTTTGCGGTGCCTTTAAGCTCTATCGGGATGGCCACGCGAACCAACTCGGTGACGTCCACGAGCATCAGGTCGGCGTGGATGATTTCCTTTCCGAGGTGGTCATACTGCACGTCCTTGACGAGCACGGTCTCGTGCTTTTCGCCTATCTGGACGTTCATCAGCCGGCGTCCACGATGCAACTCTTCGACGAAGCTGTGGCCATCCAGGGAGATTGCGACGGGCTGCTGCTTGTGGCCATAGACGATGGCCGGGATTTGGCCCTGTTTGCGCAACCTGGCTGCGTCCTTCGACCCCGAAGATGAGCGGACCTCGGCCTTTAACACCGATGCTTTATCCATAATCTCCTCATAACAAACCGACTTTCATAAGTTCACAAGTCATAAGAGCATAAGTCACAAGCACCCGTGCTCTTGTACAATGTTGCTCTTTTGTTCTTAAACGAACAAACTGCTGACTGACTCATTTCTGTGAATCCTTTTTATGGCCTCACCGACCATAGCAGAGACCGTCAAGACCTTGACTTTTTTGAGCTTGGCGGCCTCAGAGGTCAGCGGTATGGTATCGGTAACCACGACTTCGTCGATAGACGCTTTGCTTAACTTTTCGACGGCGCCCGGTGCGAACACGCCGTGGGTCGCGCCGACATAGACATCCTTAGCGCCTCGTTCTTTGACCAGCTTGGCAGCGGAGCAGACGGTGCCGGCGGTGGTAATCATATCATCGCACATAAGAATATTTCTGCCCTCGACGCTTCCTATAAGCTCCTGTGCCTGCACCTCGCTACCGCTGAGGCGCCTCTTGTGAATAATCGCCAAATCACCCCCGAGATGCGAGGCATAACGGGACGCGATTTTGATGTTGCCCACATCCGGGGAGATGACGGTGAGTTTCCCTATTTTTTTATCGCGGAAATACTTGCTCAAAACAAGCTCGCCCGTCAGATGGTCCACCGGTATATCAAAGAAGCCCTGAAGCTGCTGGGCGTGGAGGTCGATTGTGAGAACCCGGTCTGCACCGGCGGCGGTGATGAGGTTGGCGACGAGTTTTGCGGTAATCGGCACACGGCCCTCGTCCTTGCGGTCCTGGCGTGCGTAGCCGAAGTAAGGGATGACGGCTGTGACGCGCTTGGCGCTGGCCCGCCTGAGGCAGTCAAGATAAATCAGCAGCTCCATAAGATGCTCGTCCACCGGACTGCAGGTGGACTGAATCACGAAGCAATCTCTGCCTCGCACGTCGTCCTCGACGCGGATAATTTTTTCGCCGTCGGGAAATTTGTCTATCTGGCCTCCGCCGAGCGGAACATCAAGGTAACCACACACCGCTTTTGCCAGCGGCCCATTGGAGCTACCTGAAAATACCTTGATATCATCGTTTAGAAACATCGCTCACTCCCTTGTTACCCATCACGACTGCGCCGGGGTCGATATGGGCTCCGTCTTTAAGTTCAAGCGGCGCTATGAGTACCGAGCCGGAACCGATAAAGCAATTATCGCCTACGGTGGTGCGGTTAATTTGCTTTCCGTCGTAATTAGCGGTAATCGAGCCGGCGCCTACGTTGACATTTTTGCCAATGGTAGCATCACCGATATAACTGTGGTGGCGTGCGCGGACACCCTCGGCGAGCGCCGAGTTTTTGACTTCCGTGAAGACGCCGAGCACGACATCGTCGCCTATATTAGTGCCGCTTCTCAGATGAGCAAACGGCCCGATACGGCAGTTTCTGCCTATGACGACCTGCCCGTATATGCAGGTGAACGGCTCAATGACTGTGTCCTGGCCGATTTGTGCCCTGATGTCTATCCAGGTATTAGGCGGGTCGACGATGGTTACGCCGTTTTCCATCAGTCGCTTCTGGATTCTTCGCTGCATAATCTTGCCGGCCTCGCTGAGCTGCTCACGGCTGTTGACACCCATTGCCTCCTCGGGCCGGACAGCAGTGACCGCGACGACCTTGTGTCCGCTTGCAATAATCAGAGCCAGCGCGTCGGTGAGATAAAACTCGCCTTTTACATTGTCGGGCTTTACGCGCTCGACATGCTCAAAAAGAATTTTATTGTCAAACAGATAATAGCTTGGATTGACCTCCTGGATTTTGAGCTGTTCCGGCGTGCAGTCGGCGTGCTCGATGATGCCCTGGATATTGCCGTAGGCGTCTCGGACTATACGTCCGTAGCCGGTTGCGTCTTCGAGGACGGCCGTGGCCAGGGTGGCGGCGGCGTGCTCGGCGTTATGCTTCTCGATAAGTGTCTTGAGCGTCTCGGTGCGAATGAGGGGGCCGTCGCCGCAAAGAACCAGCGTCTGCCCCGTAAAATCCTTCAGGTGCTCTCTGCAGCACATCACGGCGTGTGCGGTTCCTTTCTGCTGTTCCTGCTCAACCCACACAATATCGCCGGAATCACCGAAACGCTCTCTGACGTGCTCGGAACTAAAACCCACAACAACGTACATCCTATCAACGCCGACTCCCCGGCAGGCATCCAGCACATACGAAAGCATCGGCCGGCCGCATACCTCGTGCAGCACCTTCGCTATTTGGGTGTTCATCCTGCTGCTAATCCCTGCCGCCAGTATTATCCCAACTCTTTGCATACTCGTTCTGCGTATATCGTATTGCGTGACGCACGACGCATCACGCACGACTCACAACAAAACTACCCGGCCAGGACTCGAACCTGGAATGGGAGGACCAAAACCTCCTGTGTTACCGATTACACCACCGGGTAATGATTGCGGATTCCGGATTGTAGATTGTGGACTTCATTACAATCCGCAATCCGAAATCTACAATCTGCAATCAATCCACGTTGTCACGGAGGCCATTCTGGGTCGGCCCGACTGGGCTACCGTCGGAGGCCTGAGTCAACCACGCCGTGATACTGCTGACCCATACCGCCCCTTGCGACGGAGCTAAGCGGGAGTACTATACCCCCTCGGTCCCAGGATGGCAATCCTTATTTTAAAAAAATCGAGTGCTACGGCTGATTGGGTTCGGACTCTACAGTTCCGTCCGGAGGGGGCGACGCGGGGGGCTTTCCTGATTCGCGTTTAATCATCCGAAAGGCCGTCACGACGTGCGTGCGGGCCGGCTCGGGAACAGGGGGGATACGACGCACCGGGCCTTCGGAAGAGAACTTGATTTCCTCAACTAAATCCTTAGTCGTCTGGCTATTGATGATTCGACCCGTAGATTCATCGATTTCGATTTGACCCGCGCCCCGGCCTGAAACCTCGCGTCTCATCCTCACGCCGCCCCTCACGGTCTCCTTCACATCAGCAGCGGGCCTGACAACGATATTAACATCTATGACCCAGCACCAATTTTGCGACTGCGGTATCGAATCAAATTCAGAAATCTGGTCGGTGACGGCAACTTTTGATGAAGGTTGCGCATTCGGTTCCAAAACTGGTGCTGGGCGGCGTCCTTTAAGCCGGAAAGTCCGCTCCACTACAATTTTCTCCTCGTCTATCCGCTCGATACGACTCCAAGTGTCCACGGCAGTCTGTGGTTCCTGCCCCGGCTCGACTGCCCGGCTACGGCTCGGCATCTCTATTTCCTCTGCGGCCCCGGCAGTGTCTTCGCCGAGACGAGAGCGCATGCAGGGGTCAGGAAAAACAGCCAGTTGGTCTTCAATATCACGTCTCGTCACCGCTTCACCGAACTGATTGTCGATGGTCTGGAGAATCTGGCTCCTGCCGGCTACGCCGGGAACTTTGGCTTTTGCGGAGCTGATAATGGCCTGCAGACCATTGATTTTGTCTATGCGGCCCTGCGGTGTTATTTTAACGTAGAACCCCTCTCCCACGGCCATAGCCAGCGGCAGGACCTGTAAAGGCACCTTCGGCTGATTTGCGTCGGAATCAAAATCGATACTTACGCCCGGGCCTTCAATCTTCATAGCGACCTGCCTGTAAGTATACTTAGCCCAGGCACAGCCATCTTCCTCGACCTCTTTGATGTCCAAATCGCACCCGAGCCGAATGGTCTGCTCGGTAATCCGCCCCGGCGCGCCGGGACTGGCCACTTGCGTGGTCATCTGTTTGGCGACCGACACCAAATACAAATAAAATTTGTCGCCCGGCTGAAACCTGAAACGTAACTCGTGACCCAGCCCAGCGCTGGGCTGGGCGACGAGCGACGAAACGAGTCCCGCACCAATTGCGAGTAACAATAAATATGACCTGAAAAAGCAATTTGCTCTGTTGTCAGAGGACAATTGGTGCGGGACAACCGATAGACGAAATACGCAACCAGTATATCTATTCATATAGCGATGCCCCAATTATCAATCATCAATTACTAACCTGCGCCCAACTGGCCACAGGCGGCTTTTATTGTCTGGCCGTATTTGCGCCGGACAGTCGTCTCAAGACCCGACTCCCTCAACGCCTCTGCAAACCGTTCAATTGCCTCCCAGCCGCTCGATCGCAAGTCGCCCCCGCTCTTGTCTTCGACAAGAAGAAGCGGGGGTGGATTATACTCTATCAGATTTACGTTGCACCGCACAGAGCGCAACCGTTTGACTAAAAGCCGGGCGTGCAGCACGGTATCGTTGACGCCCTTTATCATACAATACTCGAACGTGACGCGATTGTGTGTCTTGTGCTGATAAAGCTCGACCGCTCGAAAGAGCCGATCCAGCGAGTACTTTTTAGCAATGGGCATAAGCGATTGGCGGAGGCAATCGGTAGGCGCGTTAAGCGATATTGCCAGCCGCGGCTGGATGTCTTCATCGGCAAGACGTTCGATCCCCTCTGGCTGCCCGCAGGTGCTGATTGTCAGGTGACGAATGCCGATGCCTCGGCCAGCCGGATGGTTGAGTATGCGGACTGACTTGAGGACAGCATCGTAGTTTGCAAGCGGCTCACCCATACCCATAAACACGACATTCGTGACCCGTGACTCAGCCCCCGTGCCCCGGGACACGAGCGACGGGTCACTCGTCTCGGCAAAGGCGGGATTCAGGTCTGTCCTGGAATACACGGGCCGAGCCGGAGCCGGACGGGTGACGAGGTTGACCTGGTCAACAACCTCGCCAGCGGTGAGGTTGCGCGCAAACCCAAGTCGGCCTGTGGCACAAAATCGGCAGGCCATCGCGCATCCGACCTGCGTCGAAATGCACAATGTCCGCCGCCCTTTACCCCGTGAGATATTACTTCCAACTGTGGTCCGGCGGCTCTGACTATGCAGGTCTATCTCACGGGGTGAATCAAATAACAAAACCGATTCTACCCGTTTGCCGTCAGACAGCCCAAAAACGTATTTTACGGTGCCGTCAGGGTCGGTCAGCTTTTCGATGACTTGTAATGCTGAGATATAGTAGCCCTCTTCGACAAGCCGGCTGCGAAAAGATTTGCTCAACGGCGTGATTGCGGAAACGTCGGCCACCCCCTTAGTGTGTATGAAACTGAAGATGTAACCGGCCAGATACTTCTTTTGCCCCAGCTCGACAACCAGCCGCTCAAGCTCCGCAAACGTCCTCGATTTAAGATCCTTGTCCACAAAGACATTTTACCACCCAGCACTAATTTTGGGATGCGATTTTCGAGCCGGAAGTGGAGAACTATCGGTAAAATGACCGTCAAATGTTTTTGAGGACCGATACTCGAAATTAGTGCTGGGCTACTCTTCCTGCTTGTCGACTGCGGCATACCCCCGCTGGCCTTCGCTGACATAGGCGGCGTGCCCGGGCGAGGGTGGTTTGGTTTGTTGCTCGGTTTCCTTCTGCTCCTGCATCTGGTCTCGGAGCCGCTCCCACTCCTCTAATGTCATCATCACCTCTCGTGCCTGGCTGCCCTTGTACTCGCCGAGGACACCTAATACGGCCATCTGCTCTATCATTCGCGACGCCCGGGCGTAGCCGACGCTGAGCCGACGCTGCAACAGCGAGACGCTGCCACGCTTGCTATCCAGAACAATCCTCACGGCGTCATCAAACAGTTCGTCTTCTATCATATCGGAGGTGTCGGGCTGACCAAGCTGGGTCAGCTCGGGTGCAAATTGTGGAGGGCTTTCCTTGAGGTGCCTGACGATTCGCCTGACCTCCTCGTCGCTGACAAACGTGCCCTGTGCACGGATAAGGTCGCTGGTGCCGGGCTTCAAAAAGAGCATATCGCCCTGGCCCAGCAGCGTTTCGGCGCCGTTCTGGTCGAGGATGATGCGGCTGTCCATTCTCGCGGCGACCCGAAAGCCGATGCGCGTGGGCATATTGGCTTTAATCAGGCCGGTTACGACCGTTGCCTGCGGCCGCTGAGTCGCCAGAACGATGTGGATTCCGACAGCCCTGCTCTTCTGCGCGAGGCGCACAATGTGCGCCTCGATTTCTTTCGGCGAGGTCATCATCAAATCCGCCAGCTCATCGATGACTATCACGACGTAAGGCAGCTTTTTGGCAATCTGCGCCTCCTCATCGGGATTTAACGGCTCGAAGCGTCTTATGATTTCTTCGGTCCCCAGGGTGTTGTACTCGCCGATATTTTTGACGCGGGCCTCGGCAAACAGGGCGTATCGCTCGTCCATCTTGATAGTTGCCCATTCGAGAATCGCTACTGCCCGGTGCGTCTCGGTGACAATCGGGGTCATCAGGTGCGGTATGGTATTAAAGGCGGTCATCTCGACCATCTTCGGGTCGATGAGAATCATCTTCACCTCGTCGGGTCTGCGGGTTAGAAGTATGCCGGCGATGATGCTGTTGATGCAGATGCTTTTGCCCGAGCCGGTGGTGCCCGCGATAAGCAGATGCGGCATAACCGCCAGGTCCTCAACCAGGGCCTCGCCGGATGAATCCTTGCCCAGAAACAGCGGTATGGCACATCCGTTGGGCTTGCTGCCTGCAAGCTGGAGCATATCCTTCATACGCACCCGCTCTTTTTCGCTGTTGGGCACCTCGACGCCTATGGTATGCTTGCCCGGCAAAGGCGCCACAACGCGGACGGCGCCGACGCCTAATGCGCGGGCTATGTCGTTGGCCAATGAGCTTATCTGGCTGACCTTGACGCCGGCGGCAAGCTGCAGTTCAAACATCGTGATGACAGGCCCGGTCTCGGCTGCAACCACACGCGCGGATATGTCGAACTCACCAAGCAGGCCTTCGAGCGCGGTGGCCTTGGCCTTGATGACCTTTTCCTGCACGGCGGCAAAGGAGTATTGCGGCTCATCAAGCAGGTCAATAGTCGGCAGCGTGTAGTCATCATAGCCGGGCGGCTCATAAGGCATCGCTCGTCGCTCATGACACGCCGCTCGAATCAACATTCCCGGGTCCTGAATCACGGGTCCCGAATCACGGGTTGCTTTTTCGTCGCTCCCCAGCCCAGTGCTGGGCTGGGTCACGGCTTTCTGCCTGGTGCTTAGTCGACGCCAAATCTGGCCGAGCACCCTCGACTGCTCCGGCGTAGTCAGCCATCTCGGCGCCGCAATGCCGAGGACTTTGCGAATGATAAGCCCTATCCATCCAAAAACCACAGCGACCATCTGGTCGGCCAGCAGAATCATCCCGGCCACCCAGGTGGTGCCGAGGAGTATGGCGGTGCCCAGCGAGGCGAAATGGCTGCGGAGGAATTGTGCCGCAGCGACTCCGAGAACGCCGCCCGAACCCATCGGGAAGCCGTAGATACCGTGCGGCGTAAAACAATAGAACGTTGTCGAGGCGGCGGTTGTCACCAGAGCAAGGCCGGCACACCGCAGAATCGGCTGGTCAACCTCGGCATCGGCGATTTTGGCAATCGCAAAATACAAGCCGGAAACCAGCATGACAAAGACGCCGGGGCCGACGTAGTAGAGCAGGTAGTACGCAAACAACGCACCTATCGGGCCGCACCAGTTAGCGGTCGGCTTACTGTGCGGATAGACGAATTTGCTGGGCCAGTCGCCGATGTTGAAACTAAGGCAACTGCAGAAAAGCACCAGCAGGCCCGCGACAACCAAACACTGCAGGGCTTTCGTTCTCAACCTCTTGTTTTTGACCCGACTCATATAATAACGTCCGATAAAATGCTGCACGCTTGACAGTAACAGACCGTCACATCGGAAAAACGACTATTGCTTTATCGGCAAGCCCCCCATTTTCTATTTATGATTTACGATTTATTATTTTCTACCCGTAAAATCATTGTCTAACCCTCAAAATCGGCGCCGATTTGTTAAATAAAAAATAGAAAATCATAAATTGAAAATAAAAAAAGCCCCGCGGCGAATCCGTTCACCACAGGGCATAAAGATTCGTCGCTCGTGGCCCGGCTCTTGTGCCTCGGCTTTTTCGGGCGACGGGTCACTCGTCTCGGCGAAGGCGGGATTCAGGTCCGTCTCAGAATATACAGGCCGAGCCGTAGCCGGACGGGCAACGAGCACCGAAAATGCTACTCTGGCTGAGAGGCCGGTTTTACGGGCTGGCTGAGCTTCCCAGGCACCGGCGCGGCCGGCCCCGGAATCTTTACGGCCACACCCAATCTGCCCAGCTCGCCGGCGACATCGGGCTGATTTGGATTAAGCTGGAAGCTGCGAATGAAGTATTCCTTGGCGGGGTCCTTCTTGTTCCTGGCCAGGTAATAGTAGCCGAGCTGGCGGTTCACCGCGGGCGAGTCCGGCGTCGTTTTGAGGGCGTCCTCGTAGCACTTCAGAGCATAGTCGTCAAGCCCCTGCTTCTCGAAGGCAACACCCAGCGCCACCTGTTGTTCGGGCGACGACGCCTGTGTCATATAGGTGTCGGCGGCCCATTCGGCCTTTTGTTTATCTCCCTTGTCGAGCTGAACCTTTACAATCGCGGCCTGGGCGTCGCGGTAAGCAGGATTGAAGCCCAGCGCGATATTGTAGTGCCACTCCGCCTTCGACCAGTCGCCGACGGCGTGGTACGACTGGCCAAGCTCGAAATGGGCGCCGGGATTCTCCCATTTCTTGTCAAGCTCCTTCTGCAACTCGGCCCTGCGTATGTCGGCGGCGGTCCGCAGGTTCTGCTGGGAGACCCGCGGCGCCGTCGCGCGCCGACAGCCGAAAACAGGCAATGAGCAGAACACGACCACCAAAACAATCGCTCGCACTTTAGCACTCATCTTGCGCCTCCCTTTATCATTTTCTATTTATTATTGATGATTGATTATTTACACACAGCAACAAGTTACCCATTTCGCCGAAGTTTATAATTATCAATCATCAATCATCAATTATCAACACCAAACAGGCGAAAATTTTTCTTCTGCTTAAATATCCAGGAACTGCACCTCGAGGGCGTGGTCGCGGATGAAGTTGCGGCGTTGCTCGACGTCTTCGCCCATAAGGATGCTGAACAGCCGGTCGGCCTCTCCGGCATCATCGAGCTTGACCGCCAGCAGCGTCCGGGTAGCCGGGTTCATTGTCGTCTCCCAAAGCTGCTCGGCGTTCATTTCGCCCAGACCCTTGAATCGCTTTAGCTCCACTCCTCTGCCGCCGATTTTCCTGACGGCCGAGCAGATTTCGCCGAGCGACGCGACATCGAAGCTCTCCTCCGCATTAGTGAGCCGGAACTTGGTTGCCAACGACTCGCCGCTGACTGCCTTTTCGGCTTTAAGCAGAAAGTCCTTGAGGTCAAGGCCGAAGTCGTGCCTGAGCTTTTTCGCCAGATCGTTGATTCTGCCGACCTCGTGGAGCTCCTCGGCCACAAAGGCCTCTTCCGCCTCAGATTGTCCTTCTGGCCGACTGCGGTCCTTCCATTCATCGACTCGTTTTTCAAAATCGTCCTTGTCGTGGAAGACTTCGTCCTGTCCCTCTGCGCGGATGCGGAACATCGGCAGTTGCCTGCCGTTGCCGTGCTTCTGGATGAATTCGTCGAACTTTATGCCGCGGCGGGCGAGCACGGCGATGCAGCGCTCCATATCCACAAGAACCTTAACCAGCTCAGCCAGTTTGGCATCGGCAACCTTCTGTTCCTTTGCACCCTTTTTACCGGCGCCGTCTCTTATTGTAAGCTGGGTTCCCTGCAGGCCGCGGTCAATCAGACGCTTATGCATCAGCGACTCAGTAAGGACATACTCGGACTTCTTCTGGCCCTTGGCGCGGACCTCGTAGAGCGGCGGCTGGGCGATATAAATCGCCTGCTGTGTGAACAAGTCCGGCATCTGCCTGAAGAAGAACGTCAACAGCAGCGTGCGTATGTGCGCCCCGTCGATGTCGGCATCGGTCATCAGGATAATCTTTTCGTACCGGCACTTGCTGATGTCGAACTCGTCTGCGCCGATACCGGTCCCCAGGGCGCTTATAAGCGTGCGGATTTCCTCGTGCGCGAGGACTTTTTCGAGCCGGGCCTTCTCAACGTTGAGGATTTTGCCTTTGAGGGGCAGGATGGCCTGGATATTTTTGTCCCTGCCTGCCTTGGCGGAGCCGCCCGCCGAGTCGCCCTCAACGACAAACATTTCAGTTCCGTGTTTTTCTCTGCTGGCGCAATCCCACAGTTTGCCGGGCAGGTTCGAGCTGCCCAGCGCCCCTTTGCGTCTGGTCAGTTCGCGGGCTTTGCGGGCTGCTTCCCGAGCCGCCGCTGCCTGGATGGCCTTGTTAAGAATTCGCTTTGCTTCCGCAGGGTGTTCTTCGAGGTAGTGGCCCAACTGCTCGTTAACGACAGTTTCGACGAAGCTGCCGACTTCAGGGTTGGTAAGGCGGACTTTGGTCTGGGCCTCGAAGTGCGGGTCAGCCAGCTTGACGGCGACTATAGCCGTAAGCCCTTCCCTGAAGTCGTCGCCCGTGGCCGCCTGGCCTTCTTTCAAGAGATTATTGGCTTTAGCATAGTAATTCATCGTCCTTGTAAGGGCGGTCTTGAAGCCGGACAGATGTGTGCCGCCATCGATATTGCGGATGTTGTTGGCAAATACCAGGACGTTTTCGGCGTAGCCGGTATTGTACTGCATCGAAACTTCGCAACTCATCATCGCCTGCTGGTCTTCTTTGGACAGGAAAACGACATCCTTGTGAAGAACCTCCTTTCCTTCGTTGAGGTGTTTGACGAACGCGCGAAGGCCTTCGTCAAACTTAAAGACCTCTTTTTTGTGAACCCTTTCATCCTTGAAGGTTATCTGGAGGCCGGCATTGAGATACGCCATCTCTCGGATGCGTTTGGCAAGCGTATCATACTGGAACTCTGTGTCACCGAATATTCCCTCGTCGGGCATAAATGAGACGCAGGTGCCCTGCTTTGTGGTCGGGCCGACTTCGCGGACGCTTCCTTTGGCGTTGCCGCGGCGGCACTCGAAATGATAATGACGACCTTCCTTGTAGATATCCGCTTCGAGCCACTCGCTCAGCGCATTGACGACGCTGACGCCGACGCCGTGGAGACCGCCGGCGACCTTGTAGCTGTCATGGTCGAACTTGCCGCCGGCGTGGAGTGTGCAGAGGACGACCTCCAGTGCGCTTTTCTTCGCCTCCTTGTGTTCCTCGACGGGGATGCCGCGGCCATTGTCTTCGACCGAGCAACTGCCATCGGCATTAATTTGGACAAGGATTTTGTCGCAGAAGCCGGCCAGCGCCTCGTCGATTGAGTTGTCGAGGACCTCATAGACCAGATGATGCAGTCCGCCGACGCTACGGTCGCCGATGTACATATCGGGGCGTTTGCGGACGGCCTCAAGGCCTCCCAATATCTTTATTTTACTGGCGTCATATTTGTGGTCTTGCATACAAAGCTTCTCCGGGGTGCAGGCCTGCAGCTACCGGGTAAGTGTAATCTTTATAGCCCTGACCTTGGCAGCGGGGCAACCTTGTCGCAGATACCCGACAAGCTGGTGGCTGCTGATGCGCAGCTCATACATATACGACGGCGAGTCGGCTTCGACCGTAAGCAGGCCGCCCGACAAATCAACCACGCGGCAATGCTGCGCCATTTCAGGCGGTAACAGTTGCGTCCACAGCGAGCAGAGCCGGCCGGCTGTCTCATAGCGTTGCGAGACCCCTGTGCGGCCCGGCTCCATCACCTCCGCCAGCGCCTCGCCCAGCAGCGTAGGTTGCGACCGGCGCCTCACTCGTGTCGTTGGGTTCATCCGTGCCCCCTGCAACAGGTTAAACTACGAGAGATTTATCGGCATCAGGACGTAGAGGAAATTAGCCCCTGCCTTGATAAGCCCCGGCGTATCCGCCTGGCCCAGTTCAAGCTCGAACTGCGGCTCCCTGATAACTCGTATGGCGTCGGCCAGAAACTGCGGGTTAAACCCGATTTCTACCGGCTCGCCCTTGTAATCAATAGCGACATCCACCTCGGCGTCGCCCGTCTCGGGCGCTTTGCCCGAGAAGATGAGCCGGTCTTTGCTGACAGCCAATTTTATGCCTCTCGACTCCTCGCTGGTCAGCAGTGCCGCCCTTCGAACCGCGCTGAGAGCAGCATCGGTCGGCAACGTCAATTTCTTCTGGTAGTCCGTCGGAATTATGTCCTCATATTTAGGGAAGTTGCCGTCGACAAGGTTGGAGCAGACCATGACGTTGCCACAGGCGAACATTACCTGGTTGTCGGTGAGACGGACGGCGACTTTGTCTTTTTCACCGCCGGTGAGCTTTTCGAGCAAGGCCATTGTCTTGGCCGGCACAATCATCTTGGACGCGGCGGCCTTTTCGCTGGGGTTGCCCGCCAGATTGACACGGCTGCGCGCCAGCCGCCTGCCGTCAGTTGCGACTAAGGTAAGCTTTTTCCCCTTCATTTCCCAAAGCACGCCATTTATCGCGTAGCGGGTGCTTTCCTTGGCTGTTGCGAACAGTGACTGCGAAATACCGGCGCGCAGGTTGTCAAGCAGCACCTCAACATCCGGCTCGCCTGTGAACGCCGGTACCGGCGGATACTGGGATGGTTCCTGACCATAGATGGAGAAGTGGCTGTCAGCGCCTTTAACCTCACAAAGCCCTTCGGATGCTTGCAGCAGCAGTGTCTCATCGGTGCTTTCCCGCACGACGGCAGCGAGGCGGGCCGCAGGGACTACTGCCTGGCCTGATTGCTCAATGTCTACTGCCGGCAAGAGGTAGTTGACACCCACCTCTAAATCCGTCCCGTATATTCGAACGCTGTCCTTTGCCGCGTCTATCTTGACGCATCGCAGGATGGGCTTTGGCGTCCGATCCGGGACAATTGTAGTCAGCAACGCAAGCGCCTGGTTTAATCCTTCTCTATTAAATTGCACCTTCATTTGCATACCTCTCTTTTACCATTTAGGCTTCAGCTTTCGACCAAAGTAGATTACAAAAAAACCGTCCGCTCCACAACTGTTTTCTTTTCGCCCATAGCTCTTGTCCTACGCCGGTTACCATTGAGGCAAATTATTGACTAACAGAGAGGGTTGGGGTATCTTCAGCCACCTGTAAACACAGATTTTGCACTCGTCTCGGCCCCGCCCAGCGCTGGGCAGGGAGTCGTAGCTGGGACTACGAACGGCTTTTAGGCGGACTTTTTATGCTCAAACGGACGAAAACTTGCGGCGAGCTTCGGCTGAAAGATGTGGGCAAGCGCGTAATACTGGCGGGATGGGTAAGGTCCTATCGAGACCACGGCGGGCTGGTATTCTTTGACCTCCGCGACAGGGAAGGCATCACGCAATTAGTATTCAATCCCGAAAAGTTCCCCGAGGCGCATAAGTCAGCGCAGGTGGTTCGCAGCGAATGGGTGTTGGCGGCTGAGGGCGTCGTCGAGCCAAGAGGCGAAGGGCTTGAAAACCCGAAACTTGCTACTGGCCAGATTGAAGTGCTCGTTGAGAAGCTCGAAATCCTCAATACCGCAAAGACGCCTCCGTTTGAGATTGATACCGCCGAAAAGACCAGCGAGGAGGTGCGGCTGCAATATCGCTATATCGACCTGCGCAGGCCCGCGATGCAGGATAAGCTGCGAATCCGCCACCGCGTCACAAAAATCGCGCGCGACTACCTCGATTCGCTGGGCTTTTGGGAAATCGAGACGCCGATGCTGGCAAAGAGCACGCCCGAAGGGGCCCGCGATTTTCTCGTACCCAGCCGGCTGGTATCGGGCACGTTCTACGCCCTGCCGCAGTCCCCGCAGCTTTTCAAGCAAATCCTTATGATTAGCGGCGTCGACAAATACTTCCAGATTGTCCGCTGCTTCCGCGACGAGGACCCACGCGCCGACAGACAAGCTGAGTTTACCCAAATTGACGTTGAAATGAGCTTCGTCGATGCAAACGACGTCATAGGCGTCCACGAGGTGCTGGTGGCGAAAATCTGGCAGGCAATACTCGGCGTCGATGTGAAGACGCCGATGCGCCGGATGACCTACAAAGAGGCGATTGACGATTACGGCATCGACAGGCCCGACGTGCGTTTCGATATGAAGCTAAAAAACGTCAGCGACATTGTCGCCAAATCCACCTTCAAGGTCTTCACGGGGGTTATTGGGGAGGGTGGAATCGTCAAGGGAGTTTGCGTGCCTGACGGCGGAAATAAATACTCCCGCAACGATATCGAAAAAACCCTGACTAACTTTGCCGCCGACTACGGCGCAAAGGGACTCGCCTGGTTCAAAGCAAAAAATGAGAACGGCAAAATGACGCTTACCAGCAGTTTATCGAAGTTCTTTACCCCCGAACAGCTCGAACAAATGGCCAATCGCTTCGGTGCAAAAGACGGCGACCTCGTGCTGCTTGTCGCGGGCGACGAAAAAGGCGTCAACAAGGCGCTGGCGCCGCTTCGATGCAGAGTCGCAAAGGACCTGAAACTCTACGACGAAAGCCGGTTTGAATTTGTCTGGATTGTCGATTTCCCGCTGTTCGAGTGGAACGATGACGAGAAGCGCTACGACTCGATGCACCACCCGTTTACCGCACCTGTCCCGGCGGACATACCGAAGCTTGACACCGACCCGGCCCACATAACCGCTCAGGCCTACGACATCGTCGTCAACGGCTCGGAAATCGGCGGAGGCAGCATCCGTATCCACAGACCGGAAATACAGGCAAAAGTTTTCGATTTGCTCAAAATTTCGAAAGAACAGGCACAGACAAGATTCGGTTTTTTCCTGCGGGCGCTTGAGCACGGGGCACCTCCTCACGGCGGAATCGCGCTGGGTTTCGACCGAATGATTATGCTACTGACGGGCACCGACAATATTCGCGACGTCATCGCCTTTCCTAAAACTCAACGAGGCCAGTGCCTGCTCACCAACGCACCAAGCGAAGTCGACCCAAAACAATTAGACGAACTGAATTTGCGAGCGCAGAAACATTCGCACGAATTTGAGCAGAAACAATAACATTATAGTTTATAATCAAACGGCGAGTTACATCACAATTTGTCGGAAAATTGTTTTTGTTCAAGGCAGACACTTATGAAACGTAGCCATATTTTTTTGTCTTTGGTTTTTGCCTTTTGTTGCCTCGGCGATGCTGCCAGCGAGGTCGGGCCAAGACCTCCATATCACACCGGCTGGAGCACCATGTTAAGCTGTGGAGATTGGATGGACCATAATCCATCGGTAATGAAACTCACCAATGGCTATCTCACAGCAGGCGTTTCTAACCGCAAAACGGATAAGGGAAACTATGAATACAAAGTCGTGCTGTGGAAGCTGGATGCCCGGGGAAAAGAGCTTTGGGTAAAAGATTTGAATCTTCCCGGCTTGCACCCGGATAGGCCCTTTTTGCCGGAGCGTTGTTTTTCGCTTCAAGACGAGCCGACGCTTTTGATTATCGAAACGCTGGGACCTAAACCAAGAAGGGCCTGGCTGATGCGGCTTGATGAGACCGGAGACGTCGTGTCCTCAAAGGAATTGGCACCTCGACAGGTCTTCGATATTCAGGGGCTGAGAAAAACAAACAATGGGCTCTTGCTATATGGCAGTGTCCACAAAGCAGACAAAAATTCGGATGCCTGCGTGACAAAAATTACCTTCGATGGCAACGAGATTTGGCGTCGAGAGTTCGATAAAGGCAAAATGGAATGGGGAATGGGGCTGGCCCCGCAGAAAGACGGGGGGTTCATCCTTGCGGCTGATTCCGGCAACTACAATAAATTCGGCGGCGGTCCCTCCCAGGCCTGGATAATCAAATGCGACCCTAATGGTAATATCTTGTGTGAAACAACCTTCGAAGGCAGACATCCAACCGTTACATTAAACGGCGACATAACGGCCGTCGTATTCAACAAGGAGGACTTCCCGCAACAGGATATGGCCGTTGTCGCACTGGATACACAGATGAAAACCCTGTGGCGAATAGATAGTCTTTTCGGTAAGACCGGCGGCTTGGGTATGCTCGCCACAACTGTCAATAAACAGGGAAATTTCATCCTCGCCGGCAGCAAATTTGGTGCTGCCGGACTCTGGGAAGTTAGTAAAGCCGGCAACCGCCTGCAGGAGATTGAAATCGAAGGAGCTAAGCATTGTGTCCGGTTTGATTGTCTGCTGCTAACACCAACCGGCTATCTCGTTGCAGGCAGCACCTCAAAGATGTCTCAAATGCCACTTGGAGCTGATGGCAAACGAGACGAGAACGTACAGTGGGACACTATGGATATTTTAATTACTGAGGTTGCCGACTTGTCCAAATGAATCCTCTTGATAAACTTGATTTGTTAGGCCAGAAGTTTTCACACAAATCAAAGCACGAATGAATTGGAGTGCGAGATTGATTGTATCGGTGAGTTAAAAATATGCTCAATCTGCGAACCATTTTGGCCAAGGTGCTGCGATACGAGATACCCCTGCGGCTCAAGGAACGCTCGTGGGGCTTTCGCATCGGCCTGTTTCTCGCCTGTCTGCACTTTACCTTCTTTGTTTCAAACGCGCTCTATATGATTGAGCACAACGAAGGACGCTGGCATATGTTCTGGATACTCTGCGGATACGCCGATTTCCCGGTGTCACTGCTGCTCACAAAAGTTATATTGCCTGTTCTATTTCCGGGCGGCCCTCTGCATCTGCGGGACCCGTTTATGGCTACAAACGCATCGACGCTTATGGTCTTTGCCCTGTTCTATGCTGTCGTGGGCACGGCCTGGTATTTCGCCCTGCCCATCCTTGTGCACAAGGCCTCCAGAAAAATCGCCACTACAACAACAGGAGCGGTGGCTGTTGCAGCGATGATGATTATCCCCATCTTCGCACACTGGCTGCAATTGCTGCGGTTCATCGGCTATGATACCAAGCCCGTCGCAATTGGGTTAAACAGCATCCTGCCGTGCGTGTGGACGGCTTTGCTTGTATGGCTGTTTCTTACAAGTGCGAGACGAAAGGTACTGCTGTGGCTGTTCTGTTTGGCGCCGCCGGTCTTTTATTATCTGGCGCAGGATTTATATTATATGTTGCGAACCAATCGTTAAATCGGAAACGCGAATTGAACTTATGCGTCAGCAGATACACAGAATTTATCACGCTGTCCTGGTTTTCCTGCACCTGTCGCCGCTTTCGCTGGCCGGCAAATGCCGGCTTGAGTTTGGCGCGGCAGTGGTGCTCACCCTGGTGCTCGCATTGCTTATTCCCTATGCGTGGATGCGCCAGCTCACCAGACAGATTCTGCTCGATGCCAGCAGAGCCAGGGCAGAAACGCTGGTTCGCCAGCATTTCCAGACGCGCGCAGGCGGTGAAACCGCGCTGGCTGCGCTGGATGACCGCGGTAATGCGATGGACCCGAACAAAAGCGATATCCGCTGGGTTCGCTTCAAAAAGGCCGAAAAACGAATCGAAGGGCTGACCACGCAGCAACGACTTATGGTCGAAGTGCTCCTCAAAGACGAGGAAACCACCGACCAGATACGTTTTGAGAAGAAAAAACACACGCTCTACAGCAGCTACGCTCGCGTCTTTAGGGCGACCGAAGGATGCATAACCTGTCACAACCCCCAAGGTTCGGCGGGGGCTTTCAACCGCGGCGAGCCGATAGGTGCCGTGATAATCGAAAGGCCCGCCGCCGAAATACACAGAGCCGTTCTCCTCAACCGCGTATGGGTAATCGTTGCGGGCCTTATCAGCGGCACAGGTGCAATCGTGGCCTTCTACATCATAACCCAGCGTGTGATTTTACGACCGATTCGCCAGTTGCGCGCCTTGGCAAACAATGTCGCGGAAGGCAACCTCGACATCAGAAGCTCTATAAACACACGCGACGAATACGAAAAGCTGGCCGAGGCCTTCAACCACATGCTCGACGGTCTGCAAGCCGCCCAGGAGAAACTTCGCCAGGCCAACAGACAGCTCGACGAAAAGATAATAGAGCTTTCAGGGCGAAATATAGAGCTTTTCAAGGCAAACAAGGTCAAGGGCGAATTTCTGGCCAACATCTCGCACGAGTTCAGAACGCCGCTGAATTCCATTATGGGCTTCGCCCAGGTGCTGCGCGACAAACCCGAGTTGGTCAGGGGAGAAAAGGGGAAAAGATACGCCGAGAACATCGTCGCCGGCGGCCAGCGACTGCTCAATATGATTAACGACCTGCTGTACCTTGTAAGAGCCGAGGCCGACAAGATTCAACTGCACATCGAACAAACAACCGCCGACGAAATCTGCAACGCCGTAGTCTCCTCGTTTTCCGAAATGGCGCAGGAAAAGAATATCAAGGTCAAACTTGAGGTGCAGAAAAATATCCCGACTTTTGTGACAGACGCCGGCAAAATCCAGCAGATTCTCGAAAACTATATGAGCAACGCCGTCAATTTCACGCCCGAACAGGGCAAAATAGTGCTCAGGGCGGTAATGCTCGACGACAAGACCGTCCGATTCTCCGTAACCGACACCGGCTGTGGGATAGCCGAGCAGGACAAGGAAAAGATATTCCAGAAGTTCGGCCAACTCGGTAACCCTCTAACGCGACAGTCGACCGGCACGGGGCTGGGACTTGCAATCAGCAAGGAACTGGCCGACTTGCTCGCGGGACAGGTCGGCTTCGAAAGCCGGCTCGACAAAGGCTCGACCTTCTGGCTCGATATACCGCTGACTCTGGCCAAAGACCAGCAGCGGTGATGATACGAAATCAGAAGGGCTGCAAAGTTCAACTTGCAGCCCTTTTGTTCTCAATCATATTGTATCGGCAATGCTCTGCTACTCGACGCCGGCCAGCCAGCTTTCGGCAAATAACTTCACGTCATCAAGCAGAACAGAGCCATCGCGGTTGAAATCGGCGCCGCCGCACCAGGAATTGCCCGCATTACAGCTAGTCAAACGCCACTCGGCGGCAAAACGGGAGAAGTCCCCAAAGTCGAGACAACAGGGCGACAGGAGCATCCCGTCTATCACCTCTTGGATCGGATTCGGCCCCCAAGCCACTGCGATATTATCGTTGCCGCTGGCTTCTTTGTGTAATACCTCAATATAGTACTTCCCGCCGCTGACCAGCGGAATCGGCGATGACTGCTGCTCGGGGTACTTCGTCCACTCGCGAGAGTTCGTCCAGCCAGGCACATACGCAATCCGCGTCTTATTGGCCGGACTGTCGTCGGTGCTCAACCACATCTCGCTGTTGGCGTCGCTGGCAATCCAGAACGTGTAGCTGCCGTCATCCGCTGGATGCAGATACCCGCGAATCCGCGTGCCGTAGTTGTCCGCCCAGTTTGTCGGCCCTTCCAAACTCGTAATAAGCCCCCTGCCACTCGGGCTGTCGGGATAGTTCCCGGACGAGGTCAGGTCGCTGACCGCCGTCCCCGCAATGCCGGTCCACCATTCTCGCAAGATAGTGCCGGTGCCGCCAATCACCTGTATATTGACCGCTGGCGAAGTGGTTGCACCATACCTGTCATCTGTTGCTTTGGCAGTTAATCTATAGTAGCCGGTGGGCACATTATTCCAGGTGCAAGAATAAGGCGCAGTTGTGTCCTCACCCAGTTTTGTGGAACCCTGGTAAAACTCCACTTTGGTCACACTGCCGTCGCTGTCGGATGCATTCACGTCTATTGTGATATCTGAACCTGCAGGAAATTCATCACCATCCTCCGGCGAAGTGATTGAAACGGTTGGCGGGATGGTTGGAGGCAGGGCAGTGATTGAGGTTGAAAACGAATTATTCGTCAGACCTACGCCATCCGACCATATCTCAAAACCGGCCTCAATGTCCTCCAGGAAGTCTGCGTTGCTTATATAACCCCGGGCCGCGGCGTCGGCGATGAAAGGTTGAATATCGACGTTTAAGGTGTTGGTATCGGAAGCTCTTTTGTAAGCAATGTAGCTCCAGCTCGGCCCTCCCCAGTATAGATACCATGAGGTTCCCCCGATGTTCACGGTTGTAACATACGAGCCGCCGGGCCAGGCACCGCCGTTGGCGTCTATCCAAATCATCAGTTCGGCGCTATAATTAGTTCCAACACCATATGGAGTGAACCAGAGGTCCAAAGAGACGTTCCATGTTCCAGCAGCACTGCCTGTGTTAACATTCCAACTGACGGGAACACTCAGGAGATTCACCACCCTCACCGGCATGCCGCTGTCGTCCGTGCACGAGTCCCAGTGGCATCCTTTGTAGACCATTGGGTAAGAAGCCACGCAGCCACCGATGTGAGTAGAGTAAATTACCTGAAAATATGTCGAATCCAGGTTCACATCGATGCACTGCTCGCCTACACCCGGGCACGAACCCCAAACATTGTTCATCACGTGGTATT
>CAYUIL010000002.1:0-10059 GCA_964444715.1 uncultured Pirellulales bacterium
AATGTATCAGGTATAATTGAATAATTTTACGATTACAACGAACCTAAGGTTGGAATACCAGAAAGCTTCGAGGATCTTCTTAAAAAAGCCGATAATCGCAAATTACCTGAAGACCTCATTACACTACTACAACCGTCAAGGGAATGGTTCCGTCAGATGAGGGGAAGAAGAGTGGATTTGGAGCATCATTATGAATCACTTTTAATTTCTTTTCGACAAGACGAAGGCGGCAAGAATATTCTTGGGCATTTCAGTGCTAAGAGACATACCACCAGAGAATACGAAGATATTAGACAATATTTTGGTTTCATTCTTTGCGAATATCAAAAGCTGATTGATAACCTGCTCGATCATTTTGATTCCAAATTTAGAAACTGGTACGGTATCGCGCCGCATCGAAATATGACAATATTTGATCGTGTTGTCGATATGCCATTATGGTGGGCATATGAGTACGGAAATTACAGACACGAAGATTTACACATAATCGGTAATAATGACGCAGAGGTGGTCAATCAAGAATAACCCACTCAATAAATTGAGGGGCTAAATTTTAAGAGGACCTCGCGTAGGCACCCCCGCCTGCGGCGGGAAATAAGGATTTGAGAACAGGTTCTTCGACTGCGCTCCCCTACCAACGACATGCTGGGGCAGGCAGGATGACGCAAGGCGTCAATTTAAGATTTGAGAAGAGAAAAGAACCCTGCCATCCGGCCCGCTAAATCCGGCATTTAATCTTTTGGGGCGAGATGGGCGATATAGTAAAGTAAAAGCCCCGTCATTGGTGAGGCGGGCGAGGAGCTTGTCATTATTAAGCAGCAAGCAGAAAATCTCGGAATTGTCAGTATAATTCTGGCGACGATTGTGTGCCTGGCGCCCGTTTACGGTGCGATGTCAGACCAATCCTTTACAATCTACTGGGAAAATGACGGGACATTTCTCAAGCCCATCCTGCGGAGCGACCGGCATTACACGGACGGACTAAAACTCGTTTATACCCATCAGCCGGAATGGGACTGGCTCAAGGACTTCGCAAGGTGGAACAACTTCGGCGACGGCAATGCCGACATTTCCACCGCGGTGGGTTACTGTTTCGGGCAGAATATGTATACGCCGGACCACGCGGACGACCCGACGGCAAGAAGCAACCACGACCGCGTATTCGCCGCGTGGATGTATGGGGGGATATTCGCCCAGCGTGCCACACAAAAGGAGATGGAACACTTCGAGCTGAATATGGGGGTAATAGGCCCGTCGGCCCAGGGAGGCGAGGTTCAGAGTTTCGTTCATCGGCTTGTGCGCCAGGAAGAGCCAAACGGGTGGGAGAACCAGTTAGACGATGAATTCGCGATTGATTTTACGTGGCTGAAAAGACAACGAGCGGACTGGCTGCTCAGGCGGACGGCGGATTTTGACTCGCATTTGGAATACGGTTTTACGGGCGGTTCGGTGCATCGCAGCGCAAATCTCGGCGTGATTTTGCGCTGGGGGGCCAATCTGCCGAACGATTTCGGCCCGGGGCGATTAGAGGCGCTCTCGTGCGTTACAGGTCGGATTAGTGAGGAGCAGACATACCTTTATTTTTTCACCCGCGCAGGCGGCAAAGTTGTGCAGTATGACCGATTCTTAAGCGGGCTGGATGAGAAGCCAGTCGTCGGACAATTGCAGCTTGGCGTAGTGTGGCGATACAAGTCATTTCAGGCAAGCTACTCTCAGACCTTTCTGACCAGAGAATACAAGGAACAGCCCGACGCGGACTCATTTGCCGCACTGAATTTGAGCTACTATTTCTAAAAGCAGGCCTGCCACAGAGAATCGAAGGGTTAGACCGAATGCCAGAGAGTGAAGATGACGCTGGCGATGTCGGTGTTGTCGATGTAGGGGCCGCGGACGGGGTCAAGGCCATCGACAGTATCTTCGAATAGTTGCGCACCGCGGCCTTTGGCGAAGAAGGGGACAAGGGAATTGGTGTGGTCTTTGCTGTGCCATTCCATCGTCGGCAGATTACCGATGCCATTGCCGACCAGCTCATTCCGGCCGGGGCCTGTGAGGTGGCCTGTTTCGTGGTCGGCGGTGACAATGACAAGCGTCTGGTCCCAGCTGCTGTTTTGGTGCACCCAGGTCAAGACCGCCTCGACTGACCTGTTGAAGTCATTCATTTCCTCGATAAGCCGGCCGGAGTGGTTGTCGTGGGAGGCCCAGTCAACAGCGCCGCCTTCAATCATAAGAAAAAAGCCATTGGGGTCATCATCGAGGACGTTCAACGCCGCTTTTGTCATCTCCTCCAGTGTAGGAACGGTTTGAGTGAAAGGCACTTCATAAGTGGCCGCAAAGGCATCTCCCGAACGGTCTTCCTGGAGCGTCTTAAATACCTGTGCGAGGCCGAAGACCCGTTTGGGAGTCGGGCCTGTCATCAGTTTCTGAAATTCGGTGCGTGTCTGGACAAGCATCCAGTGGTCCGGTATGCCGTCGCCATCGGCGTCGCCGCCGGCCGAACCACCTGCCAAGCCGGCCCAGTTCGCGGCACTGACGTATTTATAATTGTAGGGCTCTCGCGGCTTGCCGTCGGCATCGTAAGCGGGATGACCACAACCCATAATGACGTCAGCGGCGCTTCTGTTAATCATATCCGCTGCGATTTGTGATAAATTTTTGCGTGAAGTGACATGGGTGACAAAGCCGGCGGGAGTAGCGTCGCTGAAAAAGACACTGGTAACCACGCCGGTTGCTTTGCCTAACTGTTCAGCTCGTTCCAGCAGATTCAAAACCGGACTGCCATTGACATCAACGCCTAAGCCAGCGTTGTAGGTTTTGACGCCGGCGGCCATCGCGGTGACGGCGGCGGCGGAGTCGGTGAAGCGTTTTTCGACATAGTTGAAATTGGCCCAGGCGGCGTTGGCATCGTATTTGCCGCCGGCGGGATAAGTGCTCATTGCCAGGCGGACGGGGAACTTTTCGTATGGCTGGCAGGGTAACTGGTTGCATTCATAATAATCAGCCGCGCCGAAATGATTGAAGCCGGCGCCATCGGCAATCAGGATAATGACGTTTTTGGGCTGACGTTCAAGGGCGTGCAGATTATCGCTGGGGGATTTGCCGCCGGCGCAGCCCGCGACAAGGACGGCGGTGAAGATATACGCCAGGTTTTTGAGTCCAATTTTCATACCCTTGGGATGATTATAATACCTGTGCGGTTATTTTAAGAGAGGAATTTCGGGGCTTTCGTTTTTACGTCAAAAGCATATAATCTGAACCCTATGGGTTATTTTCGTGACAATATCGAGAAGGCAAAGGGGTATGAGCCGGGTTTTCAGCCCAGCGAGCCGGACGTCGTAAAGCTGAACACCAACGAGAATCCATATCCGCCTTCGCCTGCGGTTTTGAAGGCGCTGGCGGAGATTAAGGCGGAGCAGCTTCGCCGGTATCCCGACCCAATGGGCAATGTGTTTCGAGAGGCGGCTGGAGAAATCAACGGCGTGGATGCCGACTGGATTTTGTGCTGCAACGGCGGAGACGATTTGCTGCGAATGGCGTTTAGCGCGTTTTGCGACAAGAGGCGGCCTGTTGCATATCCGGCGCCGACGTATTCGCTGTATCCGGTTTTAGCCAATATCCAGAACTGCAAAGCGATTGAAGTTGCTTTCGATAAGGAGTTCAACCTGCCGGCGAGATTGGCACGGGTCAGGGCGGCGATGACGATTGTCTGCAATCCGAATGCGCCGAGCGGGACATTTATAGAAGTCGGAGAACTTGCCTCGCTTGCCGCCGAAGTAAAAGGCGTGCTGCTAATTGACGAGGCATACGTGGATTTTGCCGAGCGGAACTGCATCGAATTAGTTAAACAGTTCGAGAACGTGATTATTCTGCGCAGCTTGAGCAAGGGCTACTCGTTAGCGGGGCTTCGATTCGGATATGCGATTGCGCGGCCGGAAATGATAAAAGGACTGATTAAGGTCAAGGATTCCTACAACGTTGACACAATAGCAATCGCGGCGGCGACGGCGGCGATACAAGACCAAGAGTATTTCAAACAGAATATCGAAAAGGTAAAGCAGGAGCGTAAACGGCTCGCCGAACAGTTGAGGGGACTGGGATTCACGCTGCCGGAAAGCTCATCCAATTTCGTCTTTGCCGAGCATAAAACCTGCAAGGCAAAGGATATTTATGATAAACTTGTTCAGCGAAATATCTATGTCAGGTATTGGAACATAACCGGCATCGACAATAAACTGAGAATAAGTATTGGAACACAACAGCAGGATGACACACTTTTGTCGGCATTGAAGGGCATCGTTTCTGGATAGGAAAGTGCTATGGGACAGCGAACCGCAAAAAAACACAGAAAGACAAAGGAAACTGATATCACGGTCGAATTAAACCTGGACGGGGTCGGGAAATACGAGATAGATTCGGGTCTGGGCTTTTTAGACCATATGCTCACACACCTGAGCAAGCACAGCAGGATTGATGCGACCGTCAAGGCCAAAGGCGACCTCAACGTCGATAGCCACCATACCGTCGAAGACATCGGGCTGTGCTTGGGCGAATGTTTGCTCGAGGCGCTGGGCGACAAGAAAGGCATCAACAGATATGGGAACAGCTCGGTGCCAATGGAGGATTCGTTAGCCAACGTCTCGATAGATTTGTCGGGCAGGCCAAGCTGCGTTTATAACGTGGAATACCGGACGGACAAAATCGGCGACTTTGACGTTCAGTGCCTGGAGGAGATGCTGCGGAGTTTTTCCAACGCGGGCAAGTTCAATTTGCATATAAACGTGCCGTACGGGACAAACAGCCATCACATAGCAGAGGCGATATTCAAAGCGATGGGCCAGGCGCTCGGGGCAGCGGTCAAAATAACAGGCAAAGACATCCCCAGCACAAAGGGTGTGTTGTGATTGAGGAGCCGAAAGAGGAAATGCGCGTCGGAATCGGGACGGACATTCACCGGCTGGCGGAGGAGCGCAAGCTGATGTTGGGAGGGGTTGGGGTGCCGCATCCTCTGGGGCTTCTGGGGCACAGCGACGGCGACGTGGTCCTGCACGCAATCGTGGACGCACTATTGGGAGCGGCCGGTATGGGCGACATCGGGACATTATTCCCCGATACCGACCCGAAATTGAAAGACGCCGACAGCAAAGAGTTTTTGCTCACCGTCAAAGAAAAACTGACGGAGAAAAAATGGGAGGTGGTGAACGTCGATGTAACAATTCACGCCGAACAACCGCGGCTGGAGCCATTTAAGGGACAAATCAAGCGTGTTATCGCGGGACTTTTGGGAATCGATTTCAACGCCGTAAACGTCAAGGCGAAAACCAACAACGGCCTCGGTGAGATAGGCGAAGGAGAAGCGATTGGCGCGACCGCCGTTGCGCTGTTAAGAAAGAAAAGCAAGAGAACGCTCTGAGGACAGCAGGAAATGGTGCTACAACTATACAATAGCTTAACGAGACGCAAAGAGGAATTTAAGCCGGTGAAGGAGGGCAGGGTGGGGATATACGTTTGCGGGCCGACGGTGTATGGTCATTCGCATCTGGGACACGGGAAAAGCTACGTGAGCTTTGATATCCTCGTCCGCTATCTGCGATACCTCGGCTACGATGTTACCTACGTCCAGAACATTACCGACGTGGGGCATCTGCTCGGGGAGACCAACGAGGGTGAGGACCGGATGCTCGTGGCGGCCAAGCGCGAGCATAAGCACCCGATGGCGGTAGCGGAGTTTTATACCCGCAGTTACTTCGAGGATATGGACAGGTTAAACTGCGTCAGGCCTGACATAAGTCCACGGGCGAGCGGGCATATCGTTGAGCAAATCGAACTGGTCAAGACGCTTCTTGACAAGGGTTACGCCTACGAAGCAAACGGGTCGGTGTATTTCGACGTGTCGAAATTCGAGGACTACGGGAAACTGTCGGGCCGAAAAGTTGAGGATATGATGGCGGGGGCACGGGTGGAAGTGTCGCCGGAAAAGAAGCATCCGGCGGACTTTGCGCTTTGGAAAAAAGCGGAAGCCAACCATATTATGCAGTGGCCAAGCCCGTGGGGGATGGGCTTCCCCGGCTGGCACCTTGAGTGCTCGGTGATGAGCACAAAGTATTTGGGGCAGCCGTTTGATATTCACGGCGGCGGACTGGATAACAAATTTCCGCATCACGAGTGCGAGATAGCACAGGCAGAGGCGGCGACGGGAAAACAGTTTGTGCGTTACTGGCTGCACAACAATATGGTTACGGTCGGCGGCCAGAAGATGAGCAAGAGTTTGAACAATTTTATCACGCTAAAGCAGGTCTTCACCGATTCAGAGGAGCCGAAGCACGAGCGATTGAGCAGGAAATACGATGCACTTGCGGTTCGCCAACTGATTCTCAACAGCCATTACCGAAGCACGCTTGATTTTTCAGATGAGGCCCTTTATGCCGCGCAAAGCGGATATGAGAAGCTGACGGACGCGGTCATCGCGGTAAGAAAGCAAATAAAAAATGCGCCTAACGGCCCCATCGACAACGGCACCGTGAATCGGCTGAAGGAATCAAAGGAAAAGTTTGAGACGGCTATGAACGACGACCTTAACACGGCGGTTGCCTTGTCGGTGATGTTTGAGCTTGCGGCTTTAGCCAACGACCTGATTGCCAAGAATGCTACGAGCGAAACACTGGTGGCCATTGATAATATGTTTATGCAGTTCGGCGGCGACGTATTAGGGATTGTAAAAGAGAAATATCAACAACAAGGCGAAACAAATGAAATACAAAGATATGAATTAGCCATCGGAGGATTTATTGAGCTAAGAAATAAAGCAAGAAGAAATAAAGATTTTAAGCTTGCTGATGAAATCCGAGAAATATTAGGGTCGGTAGGTATTGTGCTTAAAGATACCCAAGAAAAAACAAGCTGGGAATTAATAAGATGAAGCTCTCTTACTGGATTCCCGCTCCGCCGCGGCGGATAAATTTCGCGGGAATGACAAAAGGCGCGGGCAAGATGCCCGCGACACTAAATAAGGAGCGCGGGCAAGATGCCCGCGACACTAAATGAGGATTTTAGGCATAGACCCGGGATTGCAGGTGTGCGGGTATGCGTATGTTGAGACGGCTACGCCGAAGGTCAAGCTGATTGAGGCAGGGGTGCTTCGGACAGTGGGCAGGCAGGTGATTGAATCGAGATTGAAGCAGATAGCTGAGGATATCGACGCATTGCTGGCAAGATTCAAGCCGGAGGTTGTGGCGGTGGAGCAGTTGTATTCGCACTACGCGCATCCGAGGACGGCGATATTGATGGGGCACGCAAGAGGGGTTATATTGCAAAGATGCGCACAGGCGGGTATCGTTGTCAGAAGTTTTGGCGCAACCCGCATAAAAAAATCCATTACAGGCAACGGCAGGGCCTCAAAGGAGCAGATACAAAGGACAATCAAGACGCTATTGGGATTGTCGGCTGTGCCTGAGCCGAATGACGTGGCGGACGCGATAGCGGCGGCGATGTGCTGTGCGAACTCGCAAAAGAGTGTCGATTATGCAATACGTTTTTAGACACGGATTAACACCCCGCTTCGCCGAAGCGGCTACGCCGGGCAGGCGGATTTACACTGTTTTTTAATATAAACCCCCGAATAAATTCGGGGGCTAAATTTGGCGGGGTAATCCGCCTGCGGCGGATAAAACCCCGCCCTACAACTACAACTAAGGATTTATGATAGCACGATTGGAAGGAAAACTTGCACGGCTGGATACCGACAAGGCCCTTGTGCAGGTGGGGTCGATTGGTTACGAGGTGTTGCTGCCCGGCTACTGCGTGAATGCGCTGGCGGGGAGGGTCGGGACAGACGTGATACTTTGCACGATGGAATACTACGAGGGGACGCCCGGCGGGGGAAATTTGGTGCCGAGAATGGTCGGGTTTTTGAGCGAGGGCGAAAGGGACTTTTTTATGAAGTTTACCAGCGTCAAAGGCATCGGCATAAAAAAGGCCCTACGGTCGATGAGTATGCCGATAGCAACCATTGCAGCGGCGATAGAAGGCGGCGACGACAAGCTGCTGACGGCATTAGACGGAATCGGCAAGAGGATGGCGCAGCAGATTATCGCGGAATTGAAGGGCAAATTGGGCAGCTTCGCAATAGGCGTGGAGCAGGCGGCGGCCAGCCGAGCGTTTCGGCCTTTCCAGGCGGAGACGTTGGAGATTCTGATTGCCTGGGGCGAGAAAAGAAACGAGGCGATTGAGCTGGTTGAGCTTGCGTGCAGGAAGCATCCCGACGTGAAGTCGGCGGAAGAATTAGTGCCGTTAGTGTATCGGCTGAAACAGGGAATTGAAGTATAGAAACGATTGAGATTGCCACGGCCCCTTCGGGGCCTTGCAATGACAACGAACGAAAATGGCGATAGACAGGGTTATAACGGGGCAATCAAGAAGTGAGGCGGAGGAAAGTTTCAACGTTTCGCTCCGGCCAAGGCAGCTTCGCGAGTGCGTCGGCCAGCAAAAGGTCATCGACAAGCTCAAAATTGCGATAGAGGCGGCGAAGAAAAGGCAGGAGCCGTTGGAACACATTTTGTTTTACGGCCCGCCGGGATTGGGCAAGACGACGCTTGCCAACGTCGTCGCCAATGAAATGGGTGCGAATATCCGATGCACATCGGGGCCTGCACTGACAAAACAGGGCGACCTGATGGGGCTTTTGAGCAATATCAGCACGGGCGATATATTATTCATTGACGAGGTGCACCGGCTAAGCACGCCGGTTGAGGAGTTTATGTATCCCGCGATGGAGGAGTTCAGGGTGGATTTCACCGTCGATAGCGGCCTGCACGCAAAGACGATAAATTTTCCGCTGAAGCGATTCACACTCGTCGGCGCAACGACGCGGGCGGGACTTCTCAGTGCGCCGCTTCGAGGCCGATTCGGGATGCTGTATCATCTGGAATTTTACAGAACAGAGGAGCTGAGTTTAATCCTCAAGCGGTCGGCCAAATTGCTGCAATTAAACTGCGATGACGGGACGCTGAACCTGATTGCGACCCGCTCTCGCGGCACGCCGAGAATCGCAAATCGGTTATTGAAACGTGTGCGGGATTACGCGCAGGTCAAGGGCCAGGGCAAACTCACCACTGCAATCGTTGAAAGCGCACTCAAGATGGAGCAGATTGACGGGCTTGGCCTTGACGAATTAGACAGGTCGTTTTTGCGTGCGCTTGCCGGCGTTTACGAGGGCGGCCCCGCGGGTATCGAGGCCATCGCGGCGACATTAGGCGAGGAAAGAGACACGCTTGAGGATGTGGTTGAGCCGTATCTGCTGCAAATCGGCTTTGTCCGCAGGACAAAACGCGGCAGAGAGATAACCAACGATGCCTGCTCGCACCTCGGCCTGAAGTACAACAAGAAATCATCAACTGACCAGCCGGAACTATTTGGTTCAGCCGAACAGTAATTTGGTCCAGCGGAGAATTATAAGACCCGCTCCATAAGGGAGTTACCATAGGGCTCAACACAACAAAAGAAATTACCTATTGACATCTTATAAAGACATCGGTTAGTATAATCAACGGATTTACATCAGGTAAGAGGATATGCCCCGCGATATTAAGCGGCGGGGTTTTAATCCGACAATAAAGCCAAAGGCGAATTGCGTGTGTATTTTGCCGAAGGTTTAATGAATAAAGGGCCTTTGTCGGGTATATATTTTAGTGAAAGGAGGGTTGTTATGAGAAACCCACGTAATTTATCGTTTTGCATAATTTTTCTGTCTGTTCTGGGGCTCTTATGTTTTGTGGCGGTATATCCGGCAGCAGCCAACTATATGAAAATGGCCCCGCCGCCGGACGTTGACAAGGCCGACCACCTCCATGGCAACAAACCGACCTGCTGGGTCGCCGCGGCGTCGAACCTGCTGGCCGCTGCCGGCTACGGTGACGGCAATACTGTCCAGGAGCGTGCCGACGACATCTACGACGAGATTTGCGACAACAATCTGTGCGACTGCAACAAGACCGGCTGGGACGACACCGCAATTCAAAAGTGGCTGCAATCCGGCTTCAACACCCAGAAAAACACAAACCCTTACAC
>CAYUIL010000002.1:10159-17262 GCA_964444715.1 uncultured Pirellulales bacterium
CCCGGCGCCTTGATGTGGGGCAGGCACAATGAATTGCCGGGAGGACAAGCAATGTATGCACCGAATATATGCGGCGGATATGTGGTTTGTGCCTGCATGATTTTTGCCGACCCGGACGGTATGATACCAATCGGAGAGTACCACTGGCTGTTCGACTACGACTACTATCAAGACCCGGAGCATCACGAGATTATCTTCGGGCCTACCGAGCCGGCCACATATTTTATGGGCTTCGTCCGCTTCGGTCACTCCTACGGGTTTTTGTCGGGTAATGAGTTGCAGACATTCAACGACTGGAAAACCATCGAGTATCCGACTCCGCCCTTCCCCCCGTTGCAACAAGGAACATTTATGCTGAACTGGGAGGGCGAGCTGCCATATCCGCAGGGCCAGGATTACGTAAACCCTGTGCCTGACGAATGTGGCGACCCCGGCACATTCTACTATGGGGGTGATATCAACAGGGATTGCAAGGTCGATTGGCAGGATTTTGCGATATTTGCCGGGGACTGGTTGGGCTGCACAGATCCCGCGAACCCCAACTGCCTGTAATGCCGACAAAGGGTGCTGCGGGCTAATCGTCTGCAGCACCTTCTTTTTGTGGCCTTGGGTTATTGACAACCTGTAACTGTAGGACATTCTTCGTTTGGCTGGTGATTTTGGTCCGTTCGTCTATTCTGACGGGGCAAAGCCAGATTATTTTTTCGCTGTCGGCGACAACAAATAGTTTCCGTCGTAACGACGCCGGTGTCTTCGCGCTGGTTATGAACTTGCCGACTTTTTTCTCTGCCTTGAGGCCCAGAGGCCAAAACCTGTCGCCACGTTTGCGAAAGCTAACCTCCAGGGGCAGCTTCAACTTTTCAAAATCAAACCATTCAACGGTATTATTCTTATTTGCCTTGAACTTCTCAAATTTCGCTGCATCATATTCAAACATCTCGGCCTCGATGACCATACCAGCAAATTTTGTCTTTCCAGGAACTTCCAACTGCAACGGCGGGGCAAGCCTCGCCCTACGCTCATATACTCTCGGGGGAGTAAAAATAATCCTGCCCTCCTGCCGACGCACCTCTAAACCAGCGGGCAACTGTTTTGTTTTATTTTCTGATAGTCGCAATATGTCGCTGTAGTGTCTTTCTGTAATTTCCTGCTCACCGACGTTGAGATGAGTCAATGCCCGGCGAACAATCTCGACCTTAACTTCCGTCGGCTGCGCAGCAAGATTGCCCAAATCCAGCGTTATGGTCTGTTTTTCCGCAGTTGCGACATCGGGCCAAAGCGCATCGGCCGCCTTGCAAATCAGCCGATAAAATCTGCGGGATGCCTTCGTCAGCTTAAACATTTCGTCGACAAGACAGCCGTCACAATCTTTTTGCAAGGCCGGAAGCAGCCGATGGCGAATGAGGTTTCGCTTGTATGTGCAATCCTCATTTGTTTTGTCGGTGCACCATTTTAGATTACGGCTGTTGAGATATTGAATAATCTCGCCGCGTGTGACGCAAAGCAAAGGTCTTACGAACCGAATACCGTCTGCGAACGCGCGGCTCGGCCAGATTCCGCACAGGCCCCGAAAGCCCGTGCCGCGAATCATTCGATGCAGGACGGTCTCGGCGTTGTCGTTTTTCTGGTGGGCCGTCGCAATGCAGGTGCAATTTTGGCGAGACGCAATCTCAAGCAAGCTGTCGATTCGCAATTTTCTTGCGGCCGTCTCAATCGATAATTTCTTTGCCCTCGCGTATCCCCGGACGTCGATTCGTTCCGTAATCAGCGGCGGGCCGAGCTTACGGCACTGCTCGACGACAAAATCCTGGTCTCGCTGTGCCTCGGCCCCCCTCAACTGGTGATTGATGTGGGCGCAGTGAATCTCAATCGGCAGCACACCGTCGGCCTTGAGAGCAGCCATCACGTGCAATAATGCCATCGAATCCGCGCCGCCCGATACGGCCAGCAGCACTCTGTCGCCGGCCGGCAGGAGCCGCTCGGCTGCGATAAAGTCCGCCACTTTTTGTTCCAGTTCCGTCAGCATCGTATGCGAAAATCATAAGGGCCTAACCCCGTCGGGGTCAGGCCCATTATTAAGCAAAACCTTCGACTTGAACGGATTGGAGCTGATGTTACTGTCCGGGTTTGGCTTCTCCGCTGAGCTCCTTGACCCGCTGCTCAGCATACTGTTGCCACAGGGGGTGCTCGTCACTCTTTGTTATCTGCAGCAGCGCCTCCTGATACAGCAGCATCGCCTCATTCCTTCTGTGCAACCGCTGGTCGAGAGTGAACGCCGCCTTGAATCTGGCCGGATAGGCCGTCTCCGGATCCCACTGATACGTTCTTTGGTAATACTGAAGGGCAATACTGTAGTCCTGGAAGTGCTCGTAGATGCCCGCCGCTCTGAATGCGGCGTCGTCGATTTTGTCGCTGGAGGGGAATTTGCTTATCAACTGATTGTATTTATCCAGCGCCATCCGCAGCAGGTTATCATCCTTGACGATCAAAAGCTGTCCCGCCTTCTCCTCCAGCCGGACCGCATCGTTATACAAGGAGTCCGCATTCGGGACCGAACTGCTTGGCTTCAAGTCCGGGCCCGCGATGGTTGCCTCGACGATGTAGTTATACTGCGGCATGGAGTTCAGCGAGGTAAGCTCCTTTTGCGCCCAGGTGAGCTTCATATTATTGCCGGTCTTTGTGTAATGCTTAACGAGCAGTTCCAGCCCCCGCCGATACGCCTGGCGGCTGACGGCCATCTGCTCCACCAAATCCGCCTCACCGGCCCTGGAGATATCGACTGCTGGCCCGGAAGCGACACTCATCTGGGGCGGTAAAATCTGTGCCCTGCCGGTGTCAACACTTCTGCAGCCGGGCAACACACAAATAAGAAATATGACCGACGTGGTAACAACGAACCTTGCCATAATGACCTCCTTTCAATTTCACCAAACAACCCAAAAACCCGACCGTGGCACGGGCTTCCAGCCCGTGAAAACACGGCCAAGATGGCCGTGCCACTCTCAATCACTTATCAATTAATACCTGTCTCGTCAAGAGCAAATCGGCAAAAAATCTGGTCGGTCAACGCTCATCCCTCAATTACCGGATCTATTGACTATGACAGCAGTAAAACCGCCGTCATGGTCAGTATGCGATGCCGAGGGCAACACAAGCTTTTCCTTTTTCAAAGTAAAACCGGGATTATCCTGCAAAAACCCTTTTACCAGGACGCTGTTTTCCTGGGGCTGGATACTGCAGGTGCTGTAGCATAAAACGCCGCCCGGTTTGAGCAGTTCAGCGGCCTTGCATAGCAAATCTCCCTGTGCTTTCGTCAATTTAGCGATACCATCCATGATGATTCTGTGCCGGACTTCGGGTCTTCGGGCAAGAACCCCGGTATTTGAGCACGGCGCATCAACCAGAACGCAGTCAAAACCGCCAAACCGTTTAGTAAAATCATCGAGAGCATTATATTCGATTACCGTAACGCAGCGGGAAAGGCCGATGCGGGCGACGTTTTCTTTGACCTTTTCGAGACGTGAGCTGTCTATGTCGGTCGCCAGGATTTTTGCTGTTCCGCCGGCGGACTGGGCCAGTTGTATCGTCTTTGTGCCCGGTGCGGCACATAAATCCAAAATGGTCCAGCCCGGCTGTGGATTCAAAAGTCGGACCGTTTCTGTGGCAGACAAATCCTGAACGGCGAATAATCCTTCATCAAAGCCGGGCAGCGCCGTTATCGAGCCGGGACTTGTCAGTTTTATCATTTGCGATTCAGGTTCAATCTCGCAGTCAACTTCAGCTGCTTTGAGCCTCTCCACAAGTTCTCCGGCCGTGGTTTTGAGCGGATTCGGTCTCAGGTAAACGCTCGGCCTGCGGTTGCTCGCAAAAACAATCTGTCTGGTCTGCTCAAGGCCGTATTCGGAAAGCCAGGTTCCCACCAGCCAGGCGGGAAGCGAGAAAACAATACTGAGATATTCCCGTGGTGAAGCATCCCGGTCTGGAAACAGTTCGATACTGAGTTCACAGCCCGTATCCCACGTTTGCGGGATGGTTTTACGCGGATGGGCCTGGTCAAGGAGTTTCCGGCGACAAAGTATGTGCCTTAGCGTCTGGCGGAGCACGGCATTGACGAAGCCCGCCTGCTTTTTGTTTGTGATGTGTTTTGTATAGTCAACCGCCTCATTAACTATGGCGTATTCTGCGGTCTGCGGGCAATACATCAACTCATAAATACCCACACGAAGAATGTTAAGAATCCTGTCGGGCACTCGCTCAATTGGACAGGATGAAAACCTTTCAATGACAAGGTCGATGACAACCTGGTTTCTTAACACTCCGAAGACCAGATCGGTTGCACGCTGCCTTTCGGTAAGCTGAGGGTAATTGTTTAGTATTTCGCCGGCAAACTGTTGTCGTAGTTCGGCTTCACAGAGCACTTCCGCGGCTATTCGGCGAGCGGTTTTTGACTCCAGCCCGGCCATACTAACGCTCGATACTTATGAACCGGTCGCCCGGTGAAACGCGCCGGCCGTTGACAAAGTCCGCGAAGGTCATCAGGCGGGAGTTTTCGGGCTTTAGCTGCACAATCTGCAGCCGATTTTCGCCGCAGATGACGTTGAGGTTTTCGTCGATTGTGCCGGGCGGGAGGTTTTCGGGATTAGGCGTTCGCAAGATTTCCGCTCTGGCAAAGGTAACCCGCTCGGTTCGGCCCGATTTTTTCGACTTGTAAACGGCGGTCGCGCCCGGCCAGGGCCAGAAACCCAACATTTTTCTGCGCAGCAGCTCAGCCGGCTCGGCAAAATCCAGAAAGCCGTCGGATTTCTTCAGCTTTGGCGCACGAGTGGCTTTTGAATCGTCCTGTTTTGTGCATACGGCGGTTCCTGCGGCAATCCGGTCGATGGTTGCGACAAGCAGCGGCGCCGCGAGTTTTGCAAGGCGCTCGCCAAGCTCGCCCGCCGTCTCGTTCCAGCCAATCTCGGCTTTGGCCTGGGCGAGGATGTCGCCGGCATCCATTTTTTCCGCTACCGTAATGATGCTGATTCCCGTCTCGGTAACGCCGTCGATTATCGCCCTGTTTATCGGCGCCGCCCCGCGATATTTCGGCAACAGCGAGGCGTGAACATTTATCGCGCCTTTGGGAGCGATGGCGGCGACCTCGGCGCTGATTTTCTGGCCGAATGCGATAACGACAAGAACGTCGGGTTTGCAGGAGCGCAGCTTTTCGAGAATCTCGGCAGCGTTCACATCGTCTGCTTCGATGACGGAGACGGAATTTGCGCCTGCCCAGTCAGCCACGGGTGTGGGGGTTGGTTTACGGCCCCTGCCCGCCGGCTGCGCCGGCTGAGTTACAACAAGTGCTATTTTGTGGCCTGAGTTAGCAATCGCATCGATGCAAGGTAAACCGAACTGGCCGCTTCCGATATAAACGATGTTCATTTGTCTTTCAGAATATAGAGATGTCAGGAGCCGGCGTTGTTGCGTTCTTCTTCGAGCTTCTTGATTTGTTTACGGTGAACGATGCGAGAGGTTGTCGAGAGGCGATTGACTATGGTAACTCCCTCGATGTGGTCGAACTCGTGCTGCAATGCGCGGGCATAAAGACCCTCGGCCTGCTCTGTGAAGATTTTGCCGTCGAGGTCCATTGCGGTAACGGATGCCCTGCTGTATCTCTTGATTTTTGTGTATATGCCGGGGACAGACAGGCATCCCTCTTCATTTTGCTCAAGCGAACCTTCCGGTTTGACCTGCGGGTTGATATATACCCTGACGTTTTCCCTGGAGCCATCTATAGAGATTATAAACAGCCGAAGAGGCACACCCGCCTGCGGGGCGGCAAGGCCGACACCTTTGTGCTCAATCATAATGTCGGTCATCTTTGCGACGAGCCGGCGGATGCTATCGTCGATTTTCTCGACCGGCTGCGCAGATCCGGCCAGCACCTTCGCCGGGTAATGCGTAATCCCGCAATTGTCAACGTCAATATCAGTCATACTCATCTCCGTCGAATGTGCTGCCGAGATAGGCCTTTTTGACGGTCTCATTCTGGATAATTTGCGCGGGCGTGCCTTCGGCCAGGACCTTGCCGTGGTCGATGATGTATGCCCTGTCGGTTACTTCCAGAGTCCTTTCGACGTTGTGGTCGGTGATGAGGATACTCACGCCGGAGGCGACCAGATGGCGAATATCTTTTTGCAAATCCTGCACGGTAATGGGGTCAACGCCGCTAAACGGCTCATCCAAAAGAATCAGCGACGGCTCGGTAACCATTGCTCTTGCGATTTCCAGTTTTCTTCGTTCGCCGCCCGAAAGGAACCTGCCCTGGCTGTCGGCGACCTCGGTCAGGCCAAAGCGCTCAATCAGCACATCGGCCCTGCTGTTGCGCTCTTGTTTTGTAACCGCCATTGTCTCGAGGATAGCATAAAGATTGTCGCGGACGTTCAGCCGCTGGAAGATGCTCGGCTCCTGTGAAAGATAGCCGATACCCAGCCGGGCCCTTTTGAACATCGGCAGGTTGGTTATGTCAGTTCCCTCGAAGAGCACCTCGCCTGCCGTTGGGGTTATCATCCCCATAATCATCCTGAAGGTGGTGGTTTTGCCGGCGCCGTTTCGCCCCAAAAGACCCACGATGCTGCGCTGGGCGATTGTGACGGAGACGCCGTTGACAACAGCTCTGCCGGAATACTCCTTCACCAGCCCGCGAGTTTCAAGCAAACTCATATTCGCCAAGATAGTCCCCTTGCCGAAGTAATTGGTCCTTTTGCCGCCGCCGGCAGAGTATTATAGCGGCAGTTCCATTCAAAGCAAACAAATAGCGTATTGCCGCAAGGTGCGGGTGCGATTCACATTCTTTTGCCGGACAAGCGTTTCAAACGATGGTTTGAAATGCTTTCCGAATCCGCCAGACGAACGGTGGACAAGTGCCGATATTAACGTGCGGACTTGATGAGGAAATCGGCGGAGAGGCGTCGGCCAGAGGGGCAAAAACAGGTTACGTGCAGGATGCAGTTTTCGGCGGAGGATTTCTGGAGCGGCAGCGAGAACAGATAGGCGCGCATAAAGTCCTGCCAGAGGTTGTTGTTGGCGGCGGGGTCGGTGAGGTCGATGTCGGGCCAGATGGCGAG
>CAYUIL010000002.1:17362-38340 GCA_964444715.1 uncultured Pirellulales bacterium
GAGGGCTGGTCGGAGCAGCCGGCGTAAAACGCCATCGCGATAACGAAGAACGCTATTAGCGCAGCAGTCAATGTTCTCATATTGGGTATTTCGGCGAGGGATTTGGTTTTGGATTAGTTAAAAAGGTGTCGTTCGCAGTTCGTATATCGTATTTCGTGAAGGAGCATTATAAATCGTCGTCGAGGATGTGGCCGAGGCGGTATTTTTTGGTGCGGAGGTAATCGACGTTGTGGGGGGTGGGGGCGGCCTGGATGGGGATTTGCTCGACGATTTTGATGCCATAGACCTCGAGCCGGCTGGTTTTTTTGGGGTTGTTGGTGAGGATTTTGATTTGTTTGAGGCCGAGGTCCCGGAGGATTTGAGCGCCGATGCCGTAGTCGCGTTTGTCGGGGGAAAAGCCGAGTTTGAGATTGGCGTCAACGGTGTCGAGGCCCTGCTCCTGGAGTTTGTAGGCGTGGAGTTTATTTTTGAGGCCGATGCCTCTGCCTTCCTGACGCAGATAGACCAGAGCGCCGATGCCTGCCTGCTCAATCATTTGCATAGCGGCGATGAGCTGTTGGCCGCATTCACATCGCTGGGAATGGAAGAGGTCGCCGGTCATACATTCGGAGTGGACTCTGACGAGGACGGGTTCGTCGTGGGGGATTGGTTTGCCGGAGCCGTCGAGGTCACCTATGCCGCCTTTGCAGAGTGCAAGGTGCGGTTCGGGCGAGGAGAGTGATTCGTAGGCGATGAGCTTGAAGTCGCCGTAGTCGGTTGGGAGGTGGACGGCTTCGACGCGCTTGATTTGGGTCTCGCGCTGGAGGCGGAATTCGATTAGCTTTGCGATGGAGGCGATTTTGAGATTATGTTTTTGGCAGAAGTCGAGGAGCTGGGGGACGCGGGCCATAGAGCCATCGTCGTTCATAATTTCGCATATTACGGCGGCGGGCTTCAAGCCGGCGAGTCGCGTGAGGTCAACGGCGCCTTCGGTCTGTCCTGCGCGGACGAGGACCCCGCCATCGCGTGCGCGGAGGGGGAAGACGTGGCCCGGGCGGGCGAAGTCGGACGGTTTTGTGTTGTCGGCGATTGCGGTCTGGACGGTGTGTGCGCGGTCGGCGGCACTGATGCCCGTGGAAGTGCCCTGTGCGGCGTCGATGGAGACGGTGAAGGCGGTGTGGAGGCGAGCGGTGTTATCGACGACCTGCGGGTGAAGTGCGAGGGCGTCGCATTTGTCGCCGGTGAGCGGCAGGCATATAAGGCCTCGGCCGAATTTGGCCATAAAGTTGATGACCTGCGGTGTAACCTTTTCGGCGGCGCAGACGAGGTCGCCTTCGTTTTCGCGGTCTTCGTCATCGACAAGGACGATGATTTTGCCTGCGCGAAGGTCATCGAGGACGTCAGGTATCTGGCTAAACTGCACTGTCATAAGATTAAGGATTAGCAGGAATGGGGTGTTTGGTCAAGGGCACAGTGCATTTGCAATTTTTGGTTGCTGATTGCCGATTTATCATCGTGAGAGGTAATTGTGGATGGATTGGGCGGCGTTTTTGCCGTCGCCCATAGCGAGGATGACGGTGGCGGAGCCGCGGACGATGTCGCCACCGGCGAAGACGCCGGGGATACTGGTCATAAGGTTTTCATCGGTTTCGATATAATCCCACTTGTTGAGTTTCAATCCCGGCGTGGTTTTGGTGAGGAGGGGATTTGCGCCTGTGCCGATAGCGACGATGACGAGGTCGCAATCGATGGTAAATTCAGAGCCGGGGATTGGGAGGGGTCGGCGTCTGCCCGAGGCATCAGGTTCGCCAAGCTGCATCCTTATACATTTAAGCCCTCGCACCCAGCCGGCGTTATCGCCGAGCACCTCGACCGGCGCGGTGAGCATCTCGAATTTGATGTTTTCTTCTTCGGCGTGGTGGATTTCCTCGGCGCGGGCGGGCATTTCGGTTCGGCTGCGGCGATAGACGATGGTGCTAACTTCAGCGCCGAGGCGTTTGGCGGTTCGGACGGCGTCCATAGCGGTGTTTCCGCCGCCGATGACGCAGACGCGTTTGCCGTGGATGATTGGCGTGTCGGAATCGGGATTGTAGGCCTCCATAAGGTTTGCGCGGGTTAGGTATTCGTTGGCGGAATAGACGCCCTTGAAGTTTTCGCCGGGGACGTTCATAAATTCGGGCAGGCCTGCGCCGACGGAGATGAAGACGGCGAGGAAGCCCTCGTCGTTGGTCAGTTGTGGTATTGTTACGGTCCTTCCGACGATGACGTTGGTTTCGATGGTGACGCCGAGGGCCTTGAGGTTTTGGATTTCGGCATCGACGATTTTCTTCGGCATACGGAATTCGGGTATGCCATAGACGAGGACACCGCCTGGTTTGTGGAACGCCTCGAAAATGGTTACGTCGTAGCCGAGTTTGGCTAATTGGCCTGCGCAGGTAATGCCGGCGGGGCCTGAGCCGATACAGGCAACTTTTTTGCCGATTTTTTTGACGAGAGGAGTTTTGGTTTTCGTCTGGCGCTGCATTTGATAGTCGGCGACGAATCGTTCGAGCCAGCCGATGGCGACGGGGGCGTCGCTTTTGCAGCGGACGCAGGTTGCTTCGCACTGGATTTCCTGCGGGCAGACGCGGCCCGTTACGGCGGGGAGGTCGTTGTCTTTTCGGATGAGTTCCGCGGCGGCGAGGAAATTGCCTTCGGCGATGAGTTTGATAAAACCGGGTATGTCGATACCGACGGGGCAGCCGGGGACGCAGGCGGGTTTTTTGCACTGGAGGCAGCGCTGTGCCTCGCGGATAGCGACCTGCTCAGTGAGACCGAGGTTGACCTCCTTGAAGTCCTTATTTCGCTCGAGGCCGGCGCGCTGGGGCATTTGCTGGCGAGGTATGGCGAGTCGCTCTTTGGGCGTTAATTTTTTCTGTTCTTTATTTGAGTAAGCTTGCATTTATGCTCTTCATATCTTTTGTCTTCGTGTGGTTTATAGGTTTTGAGGCGGTCCATAAGCTGGTCGAAGTCAACTTTGTAGCCATCGAATTCGGGGCCGTCGACGCAGGCGAATTTTCGTTTGCCGTCGATGGTTACGCGACATCCGCCGCACATACCGGTTCCATCGACCATAATGGGATTCAAGCTGACGGTAGTGGGGATATTCAGTGGCCGGGTCAGTTCCGAGACGGCCTTCATCATAATGACGGGGCCTGCGCAGTAAACGGCATCTACTTTCTCATTGGGTTGTTTGACGAGTTCACGAAGGGCGTCTGTTACGAGGCCTTTTTTACCTGCTGAGCCGTCGTCGGTTGTGATAATGAGCTTGTCGCTGACTGAGCCGAGGAGGTCTTCGAGAATAATCAGGTCTTTTGTTCTGGCGCCGATGATGGAGATTATTTTGTTTCCCGCCTGTCGCAGTGCTACGGCCTGGGGATAGACGACGGCTGTTCCGAGGCCTCCGCCTATGACGGCGACGGTTCCGTATTTTGTGATATGGCTGGGCTGTCCGAGTGGGCCTGCGACGTCGCAGAATGCGTCGCCTTTTTTGAGCGTGGTCATTTCGAGGGTGCTTTTGCCAACGGTTTGAACAATCAGCGTTATGGTGCCTGCTGAGGCGTTGACGTCAGCTATGGTTAGCGGGATGCGTTCGGAGTGGCCAAAGGCGCGGACAATCACAAATTGCCCGCACTGGCGGGCCTTGGCGATTCGGGGCGCCTTAATCTCGTATCGGGTTACGTTTGGCCCGAGTGTCTGTTTTTCAACGATTTCGAACATAATAAGTTTAGCCACAGAGAACACAGAGGACACAGAGATTACAAAGTAAAAAGGCAAAAGTTAAAAGTAAAAACAGTGTAAATCCGTGTCTGATTACATCAATACTAAGGGGCATTATATCCTAAAAAAGCTGCTTAACGAAATTAAAATTGCGGGTGTAGGGCATTAGTGATTCTTATATTGATACGTTGGGGAAGGTGGAGTGGATGATTGAAAGGCAGGGGAACAATGAACATCGAACATCCAACATCGAACTCAGAATGAGAGAGGATGCTAAGGCATCACCTTTTGCGTCTGGCCGCAAGGGCGCCAACTGCAAGCAGCAGAAGCGTGGCGGGCTCGGGGGTGATAACCGCAGCGCCGGGAGCCGGCTCAACAAGAAGACTGATTGTTGCCCCTGTGGGATCCCAAGGATTAGGACCATAAGTCCCCGTTGGATCGTACAACCAGTAAGGGATATAACATATAAAACCAACCAAATTGATTTGACTGGCATCTGTTGTAGTTACCGAAGTAGTACTGGATGGAGTGTATGGGTCGTTAATCGCAATACGCTCCGGACGAAATGCAGATGTGACATCAGCTCTATTGATAGCAGCACCAACAATGATAGGCCCTACCGCATTTGACGACGAAACTCCATTGGCAGAAAGCAGCGTAAACTTCAGTGCAAATGCGTCGTACGAATGTATGTCGATGCCGGTGAGGGCACCGCTGCCTCCTTTTATACCTGATATCCAAAATAAGTCGGGGAACTTTTGAATGTGCGTAGGGTCAGAATACTTGATATCAAACTCAACACCCGGACCCTCGACATCAGTAATATTTAAGATGGAGCCGTCATAAAGGCTGCTCACACTATGATAGTTGTAATCCAAACTCATTATAGCGCTGTCCGAGAGGGTAAAAGACGCACCACTTGCAGCAAAGGGGTAAAGAATCAGAACGGACAAACCAATGATGCCGACAATAATCAATATGTTTTTCATAAGATTCTCCTCTTAATAGCTATTTTAAAAAACGTACGGGTTCGCTAATCCGCAACTATTATTTTTGATTTATTTTTCTCCTCAAAATCAGGCCGCCGAAGGCGAAAAGCAAAAGCGTGGCGGGCTCAGGTGTGAGCAAAAATGCGTGCGTGGACCCATCATGGTAGCCCTCACCTACTATCCAGCCGTTGTTGTTTATGCTATATGCACATCCTAATAACCAGTCAGGTGGATAGTCTGTAAGTTTATTGAGGGATATATTATCGCCCTCGCCTGTTGGGTCAAAGAGACAAGCGCATCCATTAGACCATCCTACAATCTGGCCTATGTCGTTTATGGAATAAGCAATGCTGCCATTCGGAAGCGACGGATAGTTGGGGTCGCCGAGGTTTCCGAGGCAGATATTATTGCCCTGTCCTGAGGGGTCAAAAAGATATGCTCGCACATTGCCGAGCCAGGTACCCTCGTAGCCGACAATCTCGCTATTGTCGTTGATAGACTGGGCGTTGCCGCTGCCGATGTCTATCTTATTATATCCGCTGTCGGCTGGGTCAAACAGAAAGGCGTGAGGCGAGCCGGAGCTGTTATAAGCAACGCCGACAATCTGGCCGATATTATTGATGGAATAAGCTTCACTGTCGTCATAACCTGTGAGGGTGCCGAGATTTTTATTGGCCCAGCCGCCTGTCGGGTCAAAAAGGTATGCGCGATTATTTCCTAAAGGGTTGACGAACCGCCCGACAATCTGTCCGTTATCGTTGATGCATACAGCTTCGCTTTCTCTGTAGTCGGTGCCTATATAAAGCGAATCAGGGTCAACGAGGCTTATATTAGCACCGGCGCCTGTTTCATCAAAACGACATGCTAATTTGCCGCCCATGGGCTCAAAAAAGGAGTGAATCCAGCCAACAATCTGGCCATTATTGTTGATAGAAAGGGCGCTACTGAAATCATCACTAAGTATTATATTCCTGCCGTGCCCTGTCGAATCAAAAAGACATGCGTGAGAACCATCGTTGCCTACTATCTGGCCGTTGTCGTTGATGGAGTAAGCAGTGCCGGGTCCGAGGTCGATGACCTCGCGGTAGGCGTTTGCGGAGTTGATGAATGTAAATAAGATTACCGCTGCTGAAAGAAGAGATGTGTTGGCCTTCATAAATCCTCTCTTTTATACTGACTGTTAATTTAAGCCGACCAGTAACCCGGCTTCGGCATATAAAAATACCACTGCCGGTTGGTCTTTTACCACAGTCATCCTCACTTACCCCTCTTCGCTGGTTATTATTCAGGTTAGCTGGTTTCGAGAAAAATGTCAAGGAAAATTTTGATAAAAAACCGAATATTCAACGTGGAAGCGAATTTTTGGTGCGAATTGGGAGGTAGAGCCGAAGAAAGAAGAAGCAAAGTTAAAAGGCAATCCACCTTCGGCGGACGAGAAGGAAAAAGGTAAAAATCAGTGTAATCTATGTCATCAGTGGTTGATGAAGATATGGCAGAAATAGCGACAACAGTGGTTGAAATGGATGATAAAGAGGGGCTGGGGTGGCGCATCGGCTCAGTTGTGATAACGCTGATGGCGATAGGGACGGTATTTGTGTTTTCGGCAGGGGTGGACATTGCCAAAGATATCAATCTGACGCGTTTTTACGAGTCGGCCAACCTGCGAAAGGTATTGTTTTTTCCGTTAGCCGTAGCGGTGATGTTAGGCGTATCGCGGATTGATTATCGGCGGTTTGGTATGGAGCGAGGGCTTTGGCGGTCGCCGATGACTTACCTGTTTATTGTCAGTGTGATTCTGTTAGTGATAGTATTATTGCCGCAGGTTGGGACGGAGATAAACCGGGCGAGGCGGTGGCTGCGGATACCGTTAGGGCCTGCGACAATCAGTTTCCAGCCATCTGAGCTTGCGAAGTGGGTGATGGTGTTTTCGTTGGCGGCGTTCTGCGCGAAGTATGGCGAGCGCCTTAAATCGTTTTGGCGAGGGTTTTTGCCGGTTTGCGTGGTGGTGGGTCTGGTCGCGGGGCTTGTAATAATTGAGGATTTCGGGTCGGCGGCGCTGATAGCGTTGTTGAGCTTTTTCATACTGTTGGTGGGCGGGGCGGACTGGCGATATTTGGTTGCGCCGCTGCCAGTTGCGGCGGGGGGGTTCGTAGCGGCGATACTTGTTTCGCCTGAGCGAAGGATGCGAATCCTGGCTTTTCTGCACCCGGAGAAATGGGCGGATTCAGCGAATTACCAGGCAAGCCAGTCGCTGATTGCGATAGGGTCGGGCGGGCTGTTCGGGAAAGGGCTTGGAATGGGTGTTTGTAAATATGGCCATTTGCCAGAGGACACGACGGATTTCATTTTTTCGATTATCGGGGAGGAGATGGGTTTTGTTGGGACGGCGATTGTGATAGCGTTATTCATAATGTTTGTTGTGCTTGGGGTTTTGGTTGTGATGCGGTGTAAGGAGCCGTTTGGTCGGTTGCTGGCGACGAGCATCGTGTTAGCGGTAGGAGTGCAGGCGGCTTTGAATATCGGGGTGGTGACGGTGGTGCTGCCGACGAAGGGGCTGCCTTTGCCGTTTGTAAGCGCCGGCGGCACGAGTATGCTATTGAGCGCGGCGGCGGTTGGCGTGCTGTTGAACATTGCCTCGCAGTGCGGCGAGAGGAGCATAAGAAAGGATGAGTGATGGCGGAGAAGAGTTTCTTTTTTGCCGGCGGAGGAACGGGGGGGCATATTTATCCGGCGGTGGCGGTTGCGGAACAGATTAACAAGCTTTGCCCGGAGGCGGCGATTCATTTTTTTGTCGGCAGCCGGGACATCGACAAGCACGTATTATCAAAGACCAATTTTAAATACACCGTTTTGCCGGCGGTCGGGTTTTCGATTCGGCCCGACAGGTTCGTCAGTTTTTGCAAGTTGTTTTTATCCAGTTATAAAGTCGCGGCCGATGCGCTGCGCAAGAGTGCAAGTCCCGTTGTAATCGGCGTCGGCGGATACGTTGCGGCGCCTGTCTGCTGGGCAGCACATCGGCTGAAGTTGCCGATAGCGTTGGTGAACGTGGATATTGTGCCGGGCAGAGCGAACAAGGTGATTGCGCGGTGGGCGGACAGGATTTTCGTGCAGTTTGAGGAGACGGGCGATTACTTCGGCAGGCATAAAAGAAAGGTAACTGTAACGGGGTGTCCTTTGCGAAGCGATTTTGAGAATCCGAATCCGCAAAAGGCGAGAGAGGTCCTGGGGCTTGATAAGGATAAAAAGATTTTGCTCATAACGGGTGCATCGAGCGGGTCACAGAGTATAAACAGGACGGTGTGCTCGCTATTGGATAAGCTCGCAGATTTTTCGAGCGGTTGGCAGATAGTTCATTTGACGGGCAGGGCGAATTTTGAGCAGGTCAAGGCCGGATACGAGGGTGCGGCGATAAAGCACAAGGTCGTCGATTACTATGATGAGATGGCAGACCTGCTTGCGGCGGCAGAGGTGTTGATTGGCAGAAGCGGCGCGGTCAGCGTCGCAGAGTATGCAGCGTCCGGCGTGCCAAGTATATGTATGCCGTATCCGTATCACAGTGATATTCACCAATACCTCAACGCGGGCAAATTGGTCGAGGCAGGGGCGGCGATTATCGTGGATGACGTCGGCGACGAAAAAGACAGGCGGGAGTGGTTGTGGGAGGAGCTTGAGCCGTTGCTGAGAGACGACAAGATTCGCCTGCAAATGAAGGAGAGCTGCAAATTAGTCGCCGTCAAAGACGCCGCGAAAAAAATAGCTGAATCGCTGCTTGCGGGGTGAAGAGATTTACGGCCAGAAGGCGGCGATAGCAACAATGAGCCAGATAATAACGCCGATGGCGAGTTTGGCGGTTGAGCCGAACAGATGACCAACAGATGCACCGACGCCTGAGCGTATCGAGGCGTCGGGGGTTTTCCCCGTGGCCATTTCGACGATTGTGGCTGTAAGGCCCGCGCCGAGGCAGGCGCCGATGATTGTGCCGAGCAGAGGAAGCACAAATGTTCCTATGACGGCGCCTACTAAGGCGCCGATTATGGCAGCGACAGATGCGAGCAGAGTAGCACCTGCCTTTTTTGCCCCGCCGGCGGCGGCGAAAAATTCCACGAGTTCGCCAATAAGGGCGAGGATTGCTATCACGATTAGTGTGCAGGGGGAAAATACCCCGTCCTGCCATCGCCACCAGGCGAACAGTGAGGTGGTAATGACGATGAGCCAGTTGCCGGGCAGGGCGAAGGGGACGAGCACAAGCCAAAAGGCATTGAGCATAATGAGCAGGGTTATCCAGAAATAAAGCACAGGTGGATTTTAGATGACCGGGCGGGAGTATTAAAGAGAAATTTCAGGTATGCCAAGTTTAGTTTGACAACAGGCCTGATTTGCTGTACTTTACCTGTTTGGCGGGTGATGCAGAGGGCAATATATGATAAAGATTGTCTTTGTCAGACACGGAGAAAGCGTTTGGAATCTTGAGAACCGCTTCACGGGCTGGACGGACATGGACCTTTCGCAGCGAGGCGTGGCCGAATCGCACGAGGTGGCGGAGGTCTTGAAAAGCGAGGGCTATGCCTTCGATATTGCCTTTACGTCGGTGCTCAAACGCGCGATACGAACGCTGTGGATAATCCTCGACGATATGGACCTGATGTGGATAGACGTTTACCGCTCTTGGCGGCTCAACGAGCGTCACTATGGCTCACTTCAGGGACTTAACAAAAACGAAATGGCCGATAAATTCGGCTTCGAGCAGGTTCAGCAATGGCGACGCAGCTACGACGTGCCGCCGCCCGCGCTTGAAGCCGACGACCCGCGACATCCGCGCAACGACAGGCGTTATACCGACGTGCCGAAGGACCTGCTGCCGGGAACGGAATCCCTGAAAATGACCCTTGAGCGGGTGCTGCCTTACTGGGATGAAGCAATAGTGCCCAAACTGAAAGAAGGCAAAAGGATACTGGTATCAGCGCACGGCAACAGCTTGAGGGCGATAGTCAAGTACCTGGATTCGGTTTCGGACGAGGACATTGTGAAGCTCAATATACCAACGGGTATTCCTTTGGTTTATGAGCTGGACGACCGGCTCAGGGCGATACGCCATTATTACCTGGGGGATGAAGAAAAGATAAGGCGTGCGACGGCCACAGTGGCCGGCCAACTGAAAGGCCCGGCAAGGGCCGACTAAACTATAGTTTCATATTGACAACAGATGTGCGGCAGGTAAACTTGTGCAGTTCAAACGAAGTCATTTCAAAATGAAAGGGCACAGAAATGGCTGTCAAGCGAATCACAGTGCACTGTGTCGAGATAGAGGATAAGCCGGGGAGCTTGCACAGGTTTTTGTCGCAGAGCAGTTTGACGGGTGTGGATTATTTGTGTTTTTCAGCGTTTTCGTGCGGTAACAACCGGGGTCGGGTCTTCGTAAGCGCTAAAGACCCGAGAAGTTTTGAAGGGTTTGTGCAAGAGGCCCGGCTGAAGGTGACTGTGGCAGCGGGTTTTATTGTGGATGGTGTTGACCGTGCCGGTGCAGCGGCTGAGGCATTAGAGGGACTTGCCGAGAACGACATCGCCGGCGTTGCGGGCACTGCGATGGTCTGCGACGGCCGGTACCAGATGTTCGTGGTGGTCGATGCCAAGGACGGCGACCGTGCACAAAAGGTGCTGGGTGTTTAGCCGGCGGCAGGATAAACGGCAAGGATTCGACAGGGCGGACAAGATTTGGATTTTTAATCTGTAATTGCTAATATAAAAATATGGCATAGTTTTTGGAGGTTACAGGTATGTTGCTTTGGATTATTAGGGCGATTTTTATCATTATAGTTGTTGCGGTGCTTCTTGTGAATTTGACGCTGCCCGAGATTTCGGGCGAGGCGGGCCGGGCGGATTTCTACGCAATACTTTGGAGCGGGCTGGCGCTGGTTGGTGCGGCGTTTTTTGTCGATGTTGTGACGCCGAAGAAATCTTTGGCGGCCCTGGCGGGTGTGTTTTTCGGGCTTCTTGTCGGGATAGTCGTCAGCTGGGCTTTGGCGCAGGTCCTCGATATGATTATCGATATTTATCATATAGGGCTTAGCGTGATGGGTGTTCGGGCAATCAAATGGATGCTGGGAATATGTATATGCTTTCTCATTATCAGTATTGTCATACGCACAAAGGATGACGTGCGGTTTGTGATTCCTTATGTGGAGTTTACCAAGCAGACCAAAGGTGCAAGGCCTTTTGTGCTGGATACATCGGCGATTATCGACGGGCGTATTGCGGACCTGTATAAGAGCAATCTGTTCGACGCGCCGCTGATAGTTCCGCGATTTGTTTTGAGCGAGATACAGTTGATTTCGGACTCGGCGGACAAGCTCAAGCGCAACCGGGGCAGGCGCGGGCTGGACATACTCAAGGAGATGCAGACGAATCACACGATAGATATAACCATTGATGATACCGTCGTGCCGGACACGGACGGCGTAAAGGGAGTTGACCAGAAGCTGATTCCCTTCAGCAAGAACTGCGGCGGTCGTCTGGTGACAACGGATTACAACTTGAGCAAGGTGGCGGCGGTTCGTGATGTGGACGTGCTGAACATCAACGATTTGGCCAACTCCCTGAAGACGATTGCGCTGCCGGGTGAGAATATGAAGGTTCGTATCATAAAGCCGGGGGAAGAGCCGCAGCAGGGCGTGGGGTATCTGGACGACGGGACGATGGTGGTCGTCGAGGAGGCCCGGAACAAAATCGGCAAGGACGTTATCATTACGGTAACAAGCTCACTGCAGACCTCGGCGGGCAAGATGATATTCGGCAAATTTGAGGACTACGCCAGCCAGTAACAACCGGAAGGGCACAATTCATATTTAGCCCCGGTTTTACCGGGGGTTTGTCCTTACAATACATTTTGCGAACACGACAACCGCGGCCAACAGCCCGGCGGCGAAAAGCGGCCAGGAGAAGTGTTCGGCGTAGTCAAGCTGGGTGATGTATCGTCCGGCGATGCAAAATGACGCGACGACGAGCAGGCCTGCGAGGGAAAATCCAAGCCAATCCCAAACGGACGCCTTTATGGGTTTGCCTGAGCAATCGCGGTAAAGAATCATCGCTGCGAGGACAAGCATTGTCACGGACACAAGCACGGGCGCCAGCACCGGGCCTGCCCAGGGAAGGGGGATTAGGAACAGGATGTCCCAGTCCATAATGGAGGCGGGCCAATCCAGTACGACCTTTAGCCAGACGTAATAGAAAATATCCCATACGGCAAAAATGGTCATAAAGTAAGCGATGCGCTGGGGATGGTTTGTGCCGGCTATCAGGCAGGCGGCGAGCATCAGGACGAGTGTGGCGGCTTCTCTGGCGACCTCGACGAAGAGCAGTTTGCGCGAGTCGTCGGCAAGAAGAGATGCCGTGAGGGGAAAGTTGAAGCCGGCGGGGTGGAAGATTTGGCGAAGATACACGACGACCGCCGCCTCGATATAGCCAAAGGCAATCGCCAATATCACCACGAGGCCCCAGCGCAATATTATTGCTCTTGGCGATTTTATTGGAACGGTCATAGATTATTCAGATGGTGCAGGAGAGTTTGTATAATCTGGTTTTCTGCGACGATTGCAATCTTGGTGCCTTTTCGGTAAATGAACGCCTTGTTTTTCGCCGCGCAGACGGCCAAATCCGCGTCCGCCGCCTCGCCGGGGCCATTGACGATGCAGCCCATTACGGCGATACGGACGGGTTTATCGATTGCACTGACTGCTTTTTTGACTTTTCGGGCGAGCCGGGTTATGTCGATTTCGGCGCGGGCACAGCTCGGGCATACAATCAACTGCAGTTTCGGCGAAGGGTAAAGGCCGAGTGCGATGAGGATTTGTCTGGCAATTTCGGTTTCGACGAGCGGGTCGGCTGCTGCGCTTACGCGGATGGTGTCGCCGATGCCTTCTGCCAGCAGCGTGCCTAAGGTTACGGCCGAGGGGATACAGGCGTCCTCGGGAAGCCCGGCATGGGTGAGGCCGAGGTGAATGGGGTAATCGAAGGTCTTGGCGATGCGCCTGTTAATTTGGATGGTGCGGCGAGTGTCGCTGCTTTTGGCGCTTAGGACGATTTGCGAGAAGCCGCGGTTTTCAAAAAGGCGGACGTAGCGTTTCATTTCGCTTAGCATAAGGGCGACTCGTTTGCCCCAAACAACGTCGGGTTTTCTCAGGTCCCTTATGCTGGCCTCGTTGATGCCGATGCGGACTGCAACTTTGTGCATCTTTGCGGCGTCGATGATTCGCAGGACGTCTTTTCGGTTTTTGATGTTGCCCGGGTTGAGGCGGATTTTTGTTGCGCCTGCCTCGATGGCCTCGATGGCCCGCTGCGGGCTGAAATGCACGTCTGCAATGAGGGGGACTTTGACTTTTTGAACGATTTGCGCAAAGGCGACGGTGTCTGCGCGAGTGGGGACGGCTACGCGAACCAGGCGGCAGCCGGCGGCTGCAAGTTGATTTATCTGTCGGACGCACGCCCTGACGTCGGTGGTCGGGACTTTCGTCATCGACTGGATGACGACGGGGGCTGATGAGCCGATTTTGATGCCGGCGACGTTAACGGTCGTGGTTTTTCTTCGTTTGAGCATACCTGGATTGTAGCTTGTCGCAATTGCCCAGGCAAATTAAAATGCAAGTATGGGTTCAATGGCGTTAACTATCGTCGGTATGATGTGTGTGGCCTATGTGGGGCTTGGGCTGATATTGTATTTTATGCAGCCCAGCTTTCTGTATTGCCCGATTCGCGAGATTCCTTATACGCCGGCGGAGCTTGGGCTGGATTTCGAGGAGGTTTTTTTCAGAACCGGCGACCGGCTGCAATTGCACGGCTGGTATATCCCCGCGCCGAATTCGGAGTTCACAGTTCTTTTCTGTCATACCAACGGCGGGAATATGATGTACCAATTGGACAGCATCAACATTTTTTATAATCTGGGGCTGAGCTGTTTTATCTTCGATTACCGCGGATACGGCATCAGCCAGGGTTGGCCTTCGGAGCACGGGACGTATCTGGACGTTCGGGCGGCGTTCAGGTGGCTGACGAAAAAGAAAAAGATACCGGCTGAAAAAACAATTGTCTTCGGAAGGTCTCTTGGTGGCAGCATCGCGGCGTATCTGGCCGGTAAGGCAACGCCGAGAGGGCTGGTCATCGAGAGCACATTTACCTCATACGTCGATATAGGCCGAAAATTCTATCCGTATATGCCCGTCAAATGGTTTGCGAGATTCAACTATCCGACAATCGAATACGTTCGCAAGGTTACCTGCCCCGTGTTAGTGATTCACAGCAGAAACGATGAGATGATTCCGTTCGAGTTTGGCCTGCAACTCTACGAGGCGGCGAATGAGCCGAAGGAGTTCGTTGAGCTTTACGGCGGGCATAACGACGGCTTCCTGATTTCCAGCGAGACCTACAAGAAGGCCTGGATAAAGTGGCTCAAATTCCTCAAGGAGTCAGCTTATGGAGCAGAGAGCACAAGCGCATAAGTGCATAGAGGTCGAACTAAATAGAGGACGGGGGGAGAAAGAGTGGACAAATCTGTCCTGAGTGAAGTCGGGTAAGTGGAGTAATCTCACCAGGCAAATTCGGCTATGATGGGGGTGTGGTCGCTGGGGCGGGGCAGGAGGCGTGGGGCTTTGTCGATGTAACAAGCGGTGCACTTTTCGGCCAACGGTTTTGTTGCCATAATGTGGTCTAATCGCCAGCCGAGGTTGCGTTTTACGGCGTTGATTGGCCTGTAATCCCAGAAGGTATATTGCCCCGGCTCTTTACAGTGCAGCCGAAACACGTCAACAAATCCCCAATCCATAACTTCCTTTAATGCCTTGTGGATGTCGGGGTGGTAGCAGACGTGGCCGAGCAGACCTTCGGGGTCGTAAACGTCGATTGGTTCTGGGGCGATGTTCAGGTCGCCCACCCATAAAACCGGGTCGGTTGGTTTGAAATTCTTATCAAAAAATCGGCGCAGTCGGGCAAACCAATCGAGCTTGTATCCGAATTTATCCGATTCCGGCAGGTACCCCTGTGGGATGTATGTGTTGACGATGATAAGGCCGTTGATTTCGGCCTTTATCAGCCGGGCTTCGTCGTCAAGACCGAATTGAACGTCTGCGATTCTGCTCGTTGCCAAAATCGCGACGCCGTTGTAACTCTTTTGGCCTTTGAAGGTGTAATTGTATCCGGCCTCGTCGAAAACTTCCGTCGGAAAATCCATATCCTGCACCTTGGTTTCCTGCAGGCACAGGACATCCGGCCTGGCGCTTGCCAGCCATTCGAGCACAATCGGCAGTCGCGCACGCAGTGAATTGACGTTAAAACTCGCTATACGCACAGTAATCTCCGCTTTGAGTAATGTTACAACCCCTATTTTTCAAGCCCGCTTATAGCCGATATAGATGGTACCGAAGCATTTACGGCTTTCTCCTCAGACGTGCAACCGTTTTTTGAAAAATCAACAATGACCTGTGAGGTGTATAGAATGCTCAAAAAGATATTTTTGCTGGTGATATTGGTTGTCCTTGTCGCTGCTCTGGTCGGCTGCCAAACGGTTCAGGGCTTTGGTAAAGATATCGAATGGACAGGCCAAAAAGGCGCTGAAGCCATCAGCGGCGAGTAGTGCCATCCGCCCCCGGCAGGGCAGTAGCGGTGCCGTCTTGTTCATCGCCGCGGGATGCGTTGCTGGTCTTTGATTATCGACAGTTGGCTTAACAGAAAACTCACTGTGCTCTCTGCTCCCTGGTTTGCACTGACGCCGCCAGCGCCGAGGCCGTCGCCGCAGCCCTTTGTTGCGGAATCATAAAGCGGAATTCCCAAATCGTTTTCGCCTAAGAACCAGTTAAACGCCTTTTTTTGCAGCGACAGGAATTTCCTGTCTTTCGTGGCTTCGTAAGCGGCCTTTAACATCAGAATTGTGCCGGCGGCTTCGATTGGCTGCTGGTCGAACTGGGCCTTCGGCCCTCCTCGCCTGAACCAGCCGTTGCAGCCGACGAAACTGAAGTGGTCGCCTGTATATGTATTAGCCAACAGAAAATCACAGGTTTTTTGTGCAACTTCCAGATACCTTTTGTCCCCCAACGTCGTTGCAGCGGTAAAAAGCGCACAAGGCAGCATCGCGTTGTCGTAGGTGAGAATGTCCTCAAACCACGGCCAGTTTTCCGGAGGACGGAGGACGGAGGACAGAGGACGGATAATCGCATCAACAGCTTGTCTCATATATGCTCGGATATCATCCGCATCGGGAAATCGATTTAGATAACCAGACAGACCAAGTATGGAATACGCCTTACCGCGTAAGTGCTGTTTTTCGACAAGCGGTGCCGATATATCAATTCGCTCTCTGACTATCGGCACATAAATCTGGGAAGGGGGCTGTGCTAGGAGCGACCCGAATGCCCAGAGCACCCGCCCGAGGGCATCGTGAACCGGCTCGGCCGGCTGCCAGGTCCTGTCGAAGTTCATAAAGTTTCTGACCGTGCCGCCCGCCTCGACTCGTCCGCGAGTCGGGCGAGGCGGGTCATCGTTGTGCGAATGCAGCACAAACGCCAGATACCTGTCAAGAAGTCGCAGGGCTTGGGTGTCGTGGTATAGTGCGTAGTATTTGGTTGCCACTATAAGAGCCCTTGCGTTGTCGTCGGTTGTGTAGCCCTCCTGACGCAGGGGTATTGTGAATTTGGCGTGCTGAAAAAGCCCCGTGTCGTCGGTCAGTCGTTGAAGGTGCTCAAGCGATGGCTCAGGCAATTCAATACTTGATTTAGTCATATATTACTCATCCGTTCGAAATAATGATTTATTCTGCGGCTGATTAGCCGGCCTGTCAAACATTGAAACGAACATAGCTTTTTATAACATAAGCCGCAGGATAAAGATATAAACAGAATAATCCTTATACTTGTGTAGCGTTCCTCGCAGGGTTTTGTCGGCAAGTGCACTTTTTAAGATAAGAATTGCAGCTATGTTCTCGGTCCGCAAATCTTTAAGGAATGGCGAGAATGTGGCCTTCAGTATCATAAACGGCACAGCCCCGCAGGCGTTCTCTTTTGTGAAAAATATCAACAAGGCGGGCGGCGGCTTTCATATCGTTGTTGAGGAGAACATATTTTGCGGGAGAACCAATGCTTCCGGCGACCACTTATACTTTCTTGTGCTTCTTATCTCACTTACCGCCTTCCTGCGCATAGTTAACGGCCATGATTGGGTAGGGAATCACTATGCCTTCCTTCGCGTATCGCTGATGAAGGCGTTTAACAAACTCGTGTTTGATAAGATAATGGTCCACGAATTCCCTTGCCCTTAGTATTACAGTGAACTGGATGCTGGAGTCTCCGAAGGTGTGATACCGGATAAACGGGTCGAATTCGGGTATTCCGCCCTGGACTTCCCGCATAACTTCCTTGCCTACTTCACAGGTTATCCGCTCCACTTGCTTCAAGTCGCTGTTATAATGCACGCCGACGCTAACAAGCACGGCCAAATCTTTATCGGGAAGATAATAATTTGTTACGTTTGCCTGGGTTAATTTTGCATTGGGAATCAGCACAGTATTGTTGGCCAGCATTCTGACCTTTGTGGTTCGCCAGTTGATGTCCGTGACATAGCCCTCTTCGCCTGAATCCAGTTTTATATAGTCGCCGACCCGAACAATGCGGTTCATAACTATATGAAACCCGGCGAACAGATTTGAGAGCGTATCCTGAAGCGCGAGCGCCACTGCCAGGCCGCCGACGCCTAAGGTGGCGAGGATGGGCGTTATGGAAATACCCAGGGCATTCAGAATCATCAGGATTCCGATGCCGAAGATGATTATGCGGCTTATGGTTTTCGTGAGGGAGGCGCCGGGCAGGGCTGCTTCCCACCTGCCGGAATACAGGCCTATAACGCTCGACGAGATATTTGCCAGGACCAGGGTTGCCGAGAACAAACCAAGAACAAGTAAAACTTTGCCGGCAACGTGCACTGTATTTTCCGGGAGCTTGGGGAATTGCAGCGCGATATATATTCCCAGCATCAGAAACCATATTATGAACGGGCCTTTTATCGCTGATATGATAATATCATCGAGATGAGATTTTGTATTTTGGGACCAGCGGGCCAGGCGTCTGAAAAGAAATCCTCTCAGCACAAGCCCCAAACCCGGAACAAGCAGAAGGACTATCAGGGGTAATGCCAGTTGAAGAGCGGTTTGGACGATAATTTCTCTGTTTTCGGCCATTACGCCTCATCACCTTTCGGAACAACACGAAGTCATTATTGTGCCGGTATAAGCAACAACCCGGCGGCGGCACTTTCGCAAGCGGAAAATCTTCTACGATTCTAACAGATGGGCAGCAGTATGTGCAACCGCCCAGATTGCCGCCGAACACAGCACGAGCACAATCGCATACCTGCGCCAATGTGCGATTGATGCAGGTGCGCCGGTTGCAGTAAGTCCGTCCAGAAATTTTATGTCAAGGAATCTGACGATAATCATAGCGGCGACCGCAGACCAGAGGATTATATCGGAAGTTCGGGTGGAGCTGCTTTCACCGACGAGAATATTGGCGGCGCATATCATCAGTATAAAGTTGCCTAAGAACATCCAGAAAGGTCTTGCCAAAATCGCTAATATTCCTCTTTGCTTGTCAATTGGCTGGTTGGTTGGGGCAGGCATAGTCCGCCTCCTAAAAAATCATTAAACCTGATTTATTTAAGTGGCGGCCCGACCACCGCGAAATGCCTGTGAGGTTGTGTTACCCCACACCCTTTCTACCGGCGAGGGTAACAAAAGTCGGCCGGGGAGTCAAGTTTTTTCGACCAAATTCGCGGCAGACAAGTCGGGAAAGGAACCTGTTGACTTTATCGGGTTTATTTTTTAATACTATACCCACAGAGCGGCTGAAAACTGAGAAATCAGACAACAATCAGCGCGGAAAAGCAAACATATTTTCTTCTGAATTGGGTTGGACGATGACGGGGCCGGTAAAGGCATCAGAGCCGTTGCGATTATGCACGAGATTGCATTTGTCGGAATTGACGGGGCTTAAAGCATCGACACTGAGCGAGCTGTTGGAGCTGATAAGAACCGTTTCGGGCTCCTGCATCTATCATCACACGCACCGTTTTCTTCAGCAGCATCAATACCTCTCTCCGGAGCCGCCAAACGACTTTGCCTACTGGGTGTCTAACGTTCTGCGTGAGGCCGAGCTCGGGGAAAACCTTGCCAGCATTGATATTATCCAATACTCAAGCGTGCGCAGCTTGAGGGAGAAGATTATCCTTGTCATTGAGGAATATTTGCGAAAGAACCCGTCGGCAGAGAGGAGATTCGTTAATCCGGGCGCTGAGTTCCATTTCATAAAATCAGTAAGTTTTGTCTTTCCCACGAATCATGTCGCCCACGATTTGGAAGAATTGGCGGATATTCTGAAGAAGATAACTATCGACTCCATTTATTTTCACGTTTTTGAGGCGCGTCTGCGATTAGAGAAGGGGGAAAATGACTTGTCGCTGTGGATAGAAAAAGCCATAGGTGATAAAGGATTAGCCGACAAGATATCGCGGCTTGACCCTTATACTTTTACTCTGGAAGACCTGAGAAGAAAACTTGTTCACCTGATAGAAAGAAGCATACGTTCGTAATATGGGCAGATTAGAAGATTACATCCCCATTGTAGGCCAGGGGGTTATAGACGATTTACTACTGGCGGCGGAGAAGTTGAAAGGGAAAACCGTCCAGTACGTAAATTCTACGGCGGTGGGCGGCGGGGTGGCAGAGATATTAAACAGAATGGTCCCGCTGCTGGTTGAGCTGGGTATCGATACCAAATGGGATGTTATACGCGGCGGAGTGGAGTTTTTTTCGGTCACCAAGAAATTTCATAACGCCTTGCACGGAAAACAGGAGGAGATAACACAGCACGATTTCGATATTTTTATGGACGCCAGTCAAAAGAATATCGAACACCTCGAGATATACGGTGACATTGTCTTTATTCATGACCCTCAGCCAATAGGGCTGATAAGCAAAAAATCCGACAACAAGTGGCTTTGGCGTTGTCATATTGACGTATCCAATCCCGACCGGACGGTCTGGCGGTTCCTGAAGGGCTTTATTGACGGATACGATGCCGTCGTATTCTCAGCGCCCGGTTTCTCACAAAATCTGCCGATGAGACAATTCCTGATTGCTCCCTCAATCGACCCTTTGAGCGATAAGAACAAAGACCTGCCGCAGGAGATGATAGATTCCGTCCTGCAGAAGTACGGTATTGACAACCAGAAGCCCATAATCACCCAGGTATCGCGTTTTGACCGCCTCAAGGACCCCGTTGGTGTCATTGAGGCCTATTTGCAGGTAAAGAGGCGTATCGACTGCCAGCTTGTTCTCGCCGGCGGCACCGCAGACGACGACCCCGAATCCGTCCAGGTTTTCGAGGAAGTAAAGGAGAAGGCACAGCAGGACCCTGATATACATATCCTCTTGATGCCGCAGAATGACCTGGAGGTGAACGCCCTGCAAAGGGCCTCAACAGTAATTGTCCAGAAATCAATTAGGGAAGGATTTGGTCTAACAGTTGCCGAAGCCCTCTGGAAAGCCAAGCCGGTGGTCGCCTCTGCCGTGGGCGGTATCCCGTTGCAAATAGCCCACAAGCATTCGGGCTTACTTTGCTATTCCGTCGAAGGTGCCTCCTTTGCCGTCAAACAACTCCTTAATGCACCCGAATACGCGAAGAAACTGGGCGAGAACGGCCGGGAGCATATACGAAACAATTTCCTGTTGACGCGCCACGTTCGCGATTACCTGCTGCTGTTCCTTGCATTATACAACTCGGAGAATGTGGTCATTTTCTGATGATTCCCCAAAAAGTCATAATGTTGACAATCCCGTTATTTCCTTATCTGCAGGACGGCCGCCAAAAACCGCAGGAAACAAAAAGGATACGCCCGCGAGACGCCCTGGACCTGAAGGAGATGCTTAAGGAAATCAGGAAAAGCTCGGTGACGACTTTTGACATAAACAAAAAGCCCTGGTCGTTGGCGTCCGTTTACAGCTCTTACAGTCCCGACATTCACATTATGCTAATCGAAACGAGTCCAAATCGTTACGTTCCCGGGCCGGAAAGAATTCCTGAAAAGGAAGGCGGTCACCTGATGGAGCTTTGGGCGGCAACTTTGGGTTTGATTGCCAGCAGAAAAACGGTTGCCACCATTCACGCCGGCTACAATTGGTCGCCGCGAGCGTGGGGAAAAGAGGAAGAAAAAACGGGATTCCAG
>CAYUIL010000002.1:38350-39239 GCA_964444715.1 uncultured Pirellulales bacterium
GTGCCGACCAAATGGCATCCCCATTTGTGGAGTTGGCCGGCCTTTGACAACGGGTCGGTGAAGAAAGCGTGGTATGCCAGGACGGTGGATACTACGACACTTTCGCCGGAGGAAAGACGGCTGCTGGGCGACAACAATTACGCAAAACCATTCGGATTGCTTATTAAGAAAAGGATGAGAGAAAAGTTTTCCAGGAGCGGTCTTTTCCATAAGCTCTTTGGCCGCCATAATTGGCTTATTGATGGCCGGGGTTTATATATCCGGTTTGATGCAAATGTTGCGGATATTTTCAGAACTCCCGGCTTCTTCGGGTCCTGTTTGAAACCCCTTGCCGTGATGCTTGAAGAAATCACGAGGGAATTAACGGAGACCTTAACCACAACCAGGTGTAAGGATATCGACCGGATACTGGCTGAGACAGCAAAGGAACGCCCGAAGAATTGGGAAGCGCTCAGAGCAACACCGGTAATGCGAGATGAAAAAGATATAATGAGGGTCTTCAAACTGCGTGGGTATCCTGATGGCCTTCTTGAGGCGCTTTGGCGGCCGGTATGGAACAGATGTCACCGGGAAGGAGACCCTGCCGACTGGTGGCGAAAAGGATTCGCATACGCGATGGTATTCAACGGGCCGGCAAAGGGCGCCTGGGGCGAGATGAGAATAATGCCGGGCGTTTTTGTCGGGCCGGGTGGCGTTGTGGAAGCAGAAGGTTTTGTTCTCAGGAGGCCCGAAGACAGAAAATTTTCCCACGATGAAATCCGACGCAAAAGTGAAGACCTTCGGCGATTAACCAAGAACTTAAAGAAACTCGGCTTTCACGAATATACCAGAGACAAACACACCTAAACCTTATATCGGGAACCGTATTATGAACGGGTCTTTTGTTGCA
>CAYUIL010000003.1:0-36792 GCA_964444715.1 uncultured Pirellulales bacterium
TACAATCGACGAAACCATAGACGCCCCCGAGCACCGCCATATCCTGCAAAAACCCTATCCCGCCGTTGGCCGAAAACACCGCCTTTATTATCCCCTCGATTTCTGCGCGTCTCACACCATCAGGCGTTCGGGATACCACGCTTATTAGCTTGCCGAACAAAAAATCCACCGCGGCGTTTATACGCCACGCTATATCATTCTCAACGACCACCTCTTTACGCTGAATGTCCCCGACAGGCCTTCCCCCGAACACCCCCGCCTCCGCGCAGCGCACTAATCCTGTTATCCGGGCGGGCAATCCATACTCCTGCGCCTGAACGTAGCACTTGCCGTTCTCGCTTGCTTTGTGTTCAACCGAGTGGTTGCCTCCTCGGTGCAAATCCATTATCGGATTCGCGTAGTATTCCCACATCTTTCCGAAGTGCGCCTGTATCTGGCCCGCCCGCTCATCAACTAACCAGTCAAGGTATTCCCCATCCAGCGGCTCATTAACTCCATCCTGATTAAATATCGAAAGCTCAAACGCCATCTCAATCCCTCTCAATTCATCACTTGTTCCTCAAGCATCGAGTATCCAGTATCGAGCATCTTTTCCCACCTTCGCTTTTGCCTTTTGACTTTTCACTTTTGCCTTAATCAGGCCTCCATCCTATGGCGCGAACTTGCGCGCTTTTGACGAAAACTAAGGGATTTCCTGATGGTAAAAAGGGGGCGAAAAAGTGCTTAAGTGCATACGGACAAAGGGGTAAAAAATTTTTTGAAAAAGCCGGTTTCTAAGGGTTTTCGACATGCGCGCTTTTGCCCAACAACTGTTTGAAACGATCGTTTCAAACAAATGTTTCAAACACTTGTTTGAATTTGCCCAAATTAACATCCCCATTTTTCTCTTGACTTTTCCGCACTCTATGTTCTAATCTCAACCTGCGTTTTTTACCTGCTTCGTCCATAGCAGGTTGTGTTTAATGAGGAACCGGCTGATAAGGCCACACCTTCTTATCTATTCTTTTGCGTGGCTGATGCTCGTCCGCGCGATGTGACCTTCGAACCCTGACTCGCGGAGAGAGATGATGACGCTGGAGGAGTGGCGAACTGTTAATCTGGTGGGAGGCAATTTAGGTAACCTATCTGTCCGCTTAATTAATCTATTTTTAGCATACAATTTTCATCCCCGCGCCCCACCGTGAATACAATCCATCTTTTGAACGCGCATTTCCGCGCACACACTAACCACATTTTTGAAAGGGGAAGAAAATGAAAAAAACAACTGTTTTTGCATTAATTGTGTTTGGAATGGCGGCAGCAAATATCACTTCAGCCGACAATGTCCGTGGAATCGATATTGATTTTGTCACCATCGGCAATCCGGGCAATCCGGGAGATACCAGAACTGATTATCCCTGGGCAAACCCGTACGGCTGCGGCGCAGTAGATTATGAGTACCGTATCGGTAAGTACGAGATAACCAATGCCCAGTGGGATGCGTTTGTTTCAGCGGCAGGTGCACCAACCGGCAATCCGAGCTATGCTTACGATCAAACCGCTTACTGGACCGGCACGCATGTTCCTACCAACGCAGTGAGTTGGTATGAAGCAACGCAGTTCTGCAATTACCTTACTAGCGGTGATAAGAGCCAGGGGGCATATCGGTTCAGCGGAGACAACTCCAATCCAGGTGACTTTCTCGGTATTGATAGAGATGTTGCTGTTTTGGATTATGAAATTGCTTATGTCATTCCCACAGAAGATGAATGGTATAAGGCGGCGTATTATACCGGAAGCGGCTATTCAACTTATGCTAATGGCACAGATGTTGCTCCAATTGCAGGTGATTATACGAATTATGACGCTGTAATCGGCCAGCCCTGGGATGTCGGCACCGGCACTATGGAGCAGAACGGCACGTATGATATGATGGGCAATGTCTGGGAGTGGAACGAAACGCTGGTTGAATACGGTCGCGGTGTCCGCGGTGGGTCGTACGACGACACCTATGACGGCTACGGCGGCTGGAGCCTCAGATGTTCCAACCGGCACAATGGCGATCCCGTCCCGCTCTATGAGCTCGGTGATATTGGGTTTCGTGTCGCCTCCGTCCCCGAACCCGCCACGCTTTTATTTCTCACCCTCGGCGGCTTGACTTTGCGAAGGGAAAAATGACAAAAATCTTTGATTAAAAATGAACAGTGTTAATCAGTGTTAATCCGTGTCTAAAAAACTTTGAATTCTCGGCGGCTTTCGGTTATCCCATTTCGACAAGGACTTCGTTTTCCTTTTGCGTTTGGGAGATGGGAATCAGATTGCCTTCAATCGTTTTCCGGACAATCAATCATCCTCTAATTTGTCGTACCAGTTGAATTTCAGGAAGACCGAAGTTGCCGTAAGAACCGCAAGGCAAATCGCAAGATGCTCGAACCTGCGAAGGACCAGATAAATCGCAATCAGCACAAAAGTTGCCTGCCAGACAATACCGACCGCCACGTTTATCATATCGCGTGCAAACCCCCTGTTAGGTCTGAAGCCTGCATCCTCGGCAAGCACCTTCTCCCGGATTGGTTTCCAGAAGCCCCAGGGCCGAACAGTGCGGTAGAAATCCTTCAGGACCGTCTCGTCCTCCGGCTTAGTCAGCAGACTGACGACGATGGAGAAGAAGATGCTGACCGCCAGAATGGCCGGAAAGACCGCGAGATTCTTCTCGAGAGTCCATATTGTCGGCTGATTATTAAAGATAATCGCGAAGGTGGTTGCGGTAACGATACCCGAAATCATGCCGGCAAAATATCCAAACCCGTTGAATCGCCACCAGTGCCACTTCAGAACGTTTGGAGCCATGTAGCCACCGTAGAGACCTGTTACAACCCACTGTGTTACCGTATGAATCGAGCTGGCCCTGAACCCGAAGAAGATGCCGACGGCCACAATGAGAATCGAGCAAAGATAACCCGCGGCTACATAAATCCTGGGCGAGGCATTGCGATGGATGTATCGTTTGTAAACATCGTTGACCAGATACGACGCCCCGCAGTTGACGGTGGAGTCAAATGTGCTCATAAATGCCGCAAGCAGGCCTGCGACAACTATACCGACCACTCCAACGGGCAGAAAGTTGTTTATCACGTATGGAAGAACTTGCTCAAAATCGATGAATTGGCCTGCCGCAGCCATCTCGTTGAGATTTTTGCTGAAAAACACCAGGCCCAAAACCCCTATTCCTACAATTATCAGGTATCGCGGCAGGTTTAAGACCACCGATACAAACCAGCTCATAAGTGCAGCTTCCTTGGGGCTACGTGTAGCGAGAATTCTCTGCATATCGTAGTTTGGTGCGGGGCCTGCCATACTGACCAGAGCGCCTTTGAGAAGCGTCATCATAAAGAAGATTGTAAATAAACTGAAGCCGTCTGTCGCTATTTTGTCGTTCACCTTTGCCACAAGCCCCGACCAGTCCAGATTCAGTTTCCAGCCGAAAAACAGGTTATGCCACCCGTCAGGCACAACTGCGGCTACCGCCTCCGGGCTAACTCGCTGAATCGCTATTACAGCAATGAACACCGAGGCAATCAACATCAGAACGAATTGAATAACGTCGGTCAGGACTACGCTATACATTCCGCCGAACATCACGTAAATCGTCGTTATCGTCATAAGGATGATAGCGTATGTCTGCGGCGTGAGGTCCCACGGCAGGAATATCTGCGCGAATTTGCCGATACCCTGAAAGGCGTAGGCCAGCATACTTATCACTATAAACAGGGCAAAGATAACAACGCTGATATGCGAGAGTTCCGCCCCGAGGTCGCGGCCGAATCGCGTGCGTATCCACTCCGCACCGGTCATTACCCCTGAACGGCGAAGCCATACTGACAGGTATATCATCAGGAAAACCTGATTAAACGTTGGCCAGACCCATGGAATCCAGGCGCTCTTGACACCGTATACAAAGAATAATGTTACCAGCCACATTGTTCCGGTGATATCGAACATCCCGGAAGCATTCGAAACCCCCAGTATGTACCAGGGCATACTCCTGCCAGCAAGAAAGTAAGAATTCAAGTTTGCCGAAGCCTTTTTTGAAATAAGAAATCCAATCGCTACCACTGAAACGATGTAAAGAACGATAATTGAGAGGTCGATAAAATGGAGCTGCATATATCATCTCCTCATTCTGATGCCCGTAAAAGCTTTCAGAACAACGACTCCTGTCGTAATCACACCAATTCTCCGATTACATTGAGCGGTCGTTATATATGCAAAGCAGCTTGTATGTCAACGCCAAAATCGCACCCCGCCGATGAATAAAACCTTCATTTTCGCACCCGCCTCATTTCCACAACGACCTCCGGTTTCCGTTGGAGATTATTTTTTCTGCTGCTTGTCAAAAAGGCCGCCAGTGTACCCCGGCCCCTTTAAAAGGTTCTTAATCTCCTTTTTAAGTTGCGGGATTTTTTCCTGAACAGCCGTCCAGACGAGGTCGACATTGACGCCGAAATATTGGTGAATGAGTTTGTCGCGCATTCCTGCAATTGTTTTCCATGGCACCTGAGGGTTGCGCTTTCTCAAGTCCTTACTCAAATTCTTAGTTGCCTCGCCGATGATTTCAAACGCCCTGATTACGGCGTATTGCTTCTCTCTGTTTTTAACAAAAGATGCCTTGGTAATTCCCTCCATGAACCTTTCCATATCCACTATCGCATCGAGGATGTGCCGAAGATATACTTCATCTTTCTTCATAAATCACCTTCATTTGCCTTTTCACGTCATCGATGATATAGGGATTGATACAGTCGAATTCGCCGAGGTCAACTTTTCTACCGAATGTTCTGCTCATGGTCTGCTGCAGTTCCACTAAGTCAAACAGTGATTTTCGAATACCCTTTCTGTACCGTATGGCGATATCGACGTCGCTTCCTCTTTTCTGCTCGCCGCGGACAAAAGAGCCAAAGATTCCCATAAAGACAACATCGTTGTCTCGGCAGACCTTCAGCAGTTTCTCCTCCAGCCCCCTCTTTCTCAATTTCGTCGGTATGTTGCCAAATTGAACCATTTACATATTCCTCTGTTATCCCATTTCGACAAGGACTTCGTTTTCCTTTTGCATTTTGGAAACGGGAACCAGGTTGCCTTCAATAGGCTGGCCATTGAGAAAGATTCGCTTGACGCCTTTTTGGACGCCGGAGGGATTGACGACCTTGATGTTGAGCGTCCTGTTGCGGAATCGGCGGGTGGCGGTAAATTCCTTCCACAACGCGGGGATGCAGGGGTCGATACGAAGCCCCTTATAATCCGGTCGGATGCCTAAGATGTATTGCGTCGCGGCGTAGTAGGCCCAGGAAGCGGCGCCGGTCAGCCAGGGGACACGCGATGCGCCGTAGCGGGCGCTGTAAATGCTGTGTGTGTATTGGGAGTAGACGTATGGCTCGATGCCGCGAATCTCGGCCTTGTCGTTCATTGCGGCGGGCATATAACTGCGGAAGTATTTGAATGCCCTGTCGCCGTGACCTAACATCGCCTCGGCCATAATCGCCCAGCCCTGCGTGTGGCAGAAGATGCTGGCGTTTTCCTTGGAGCCCTTGTTGAACAGAATCGCGCGGATTTCACCGCAGTGGATGTTCTCGTATGGCGGTGCGCAGAGCATAAGGCCATAATCCGTGGCGAGTTTTTCATTGACGGATTTCATTGCCTGCTCAGCGCGTTGTTTGTCGGCGTGACCGCTGAGCACTCCCCAAGATTGCGTATTGAGATAGATTGAGCCCTGTTTGCTTTCCTTTGAGCCGATTTTTTCGCCGGATTCTTTGTATGCGCGGACGTACCATTTGTCTTCCCAGCCGAATTTGTCGAGTTTTGTGTCTAGCGTTTGAAGCTGCCTTTGCGCCCATTTGATTTCGGCTTTTTTGCCGAACATTTCGCAAATCTCGATATAGGTCTTCAGGCCGTATCGAACCTGCAGAGCGACAAATACTGACGTGCCTTTAGTGCCTAATCGCAGACAGTCGTTCCAGTCGGCTTGTAAGCCGGAAGGCAGTCCGTGTTTGCCGGTGCGCTTGAGATTGAATTCGATTGCCCTGCGCAGATGCCCGAGCACGGTCGCCTTTCCCTTGTCGGCGTAGGGCAACGTCTTGTTGTAAAAGTCAATATCGCCTGTTTCTTTGATGTAAGTGGTAATCGCGTTGAAAAGCCACAGGCAGTCATCTGAGCGGTATTCGTCTTCTTTAGGCGGTTTTTCCTTACCCGGCTTGTGCGTGAACGCCATCACTATTGGCATCGCGCCGCCCGTGGAACACTGGCCGGTAATCATAAGCTCAAGTCGCTTTACCGCCTCTTTTGGGATTATGTGCATAACGCCCATAAAGTCCTGAACGGTGTCGCGGTAGCCGAGGCCGTCGCGTTCGCCGCTGTAGATTAAGCTTGCCATACGCGACCACGAGTAGGTCATCAGGCAGTTAAACGGACTCCACATATTCATCATACTGTTAAACGCCGCGTCGGGCGTGCAGACACTCAATCCCTCGATGCGGTTGTGCCAGTATTGGCGGACCTTTTCAAACTCCGTTTTGACTTTGGCGATGTCGCCGAATTGTTTGACGACCTTTTTGCCCTCGACGGCCGCTTTGCCGATACCCATCAGGACGACAAGCTCCTTTGATTGACCGGGTTCGAGTTCTATATCGACTTGGATCGAACCGCAGCCATCGTCACCGAATGCCTTTGAGCCGGTGCATTTGCCCTTTTCGACGACCCGCGGGTTTCGATAGCCGTTGTATGGGCCGATAAAAACGTCGCGGTCAGTATCAAACCCGACGATTTCGCCGCCTAAGAACGCCAGGAATGAATGTCTGTTCTGGTCGCCTTCGAGGATGCTGTGTCCGCTCGGTAACGCGTAAATGCTGCTGCCGTAATCAATCATTCCGTCAACGAAGTCCATATTCACTATGCCGTGTGAGTATTGGAGGTTGAGGAAGTCATTGAAGCAGTGCCAGGTGCCCGGATATTCGACAAAAGTGAACAAGCTAAGGTTTCTTTTTACAGCGTCTTTATTCGTAACCTTCAACAGCCAGCATTCGAAGTGTTTGCCTAATGGGACAAAGTAAGTTGTTTCTGTTTCGATATTTGAGTATTTGGAGTCGATGATTGTATATGCAGTGCCGTGCCGGCAGGTGGTTTTATACTGGTCTAATGGCTTACCCACGGGCTGCCAGGCATTTGACCAGTAGTCGCCCGACTGTTTATCGCGGATATAGATATACCTGCCCGGCTGGTCCACAGGAACATCGTCGAATCGCAGTCGCATCAATCGTCCCTGTGCGGCCGACGTAAAGAAGCTGTAGCCGCCCGCGTTATTGGTTATGATTGCGCCGTATTCGGTTGAGCCGAGATAATTGGCCCAGGACCTCGGCGTATCCGGCCTGTCGATTACGTATTCCTTTGCGTTGTCGTCGAAATGTCCAAACTGCATTTTTACATTTCTCCATCAAAATATGAACAGGTTAATCACAATTTAGCGTCGCGTAAATTATACTGACTTTGACGAAAAAACAAAGAGGCAAATAGGGGTTGTAAAAACTCGGTGATTTCCATATTTAGGATTGTTATAATATGGCCACAGGAGTTAACCATCCTTTTTGAAGGCGTATGGGCGAATCGGAAGAAAAGTTGCAAGATGCAGCGAGGATTTCAAGGCTCGCTATTGTCGCAATGGTTTTCGGGATATTTGGCCCTTTGTGCGGACTTGCCGTTTCGTTCATAATTTCCTTTGTCCAATTTGGACTGGCTTTAAACTTCTTTCCTTTTTCCCTTTCCCCTTTTGATTCTTTGGCCATAGGTTATTTGATAAGCTGGCTTCCGGCTTATTTGATTGGTAAAAAGGCACTGTGCAAAATCGCCGTAAGTAACGGCTCCTTACGAGGAATTGGATTTGCCAAGTTCAGTATTAAAGCCGCCATTGTATGGGCGGTTTTATTGCCAGCGTCTCTTTGTTTATCTATGCTTTGGGGTGGTATTTATAGGGAAATTGTAATATCTCACAGAATGACCTGCGGAAAACACCTTGCGGAGTTTGGAGGGGCACTTAAAATTTATGCGGAGGAACACGGTGAGTATCCCACAGCAGATAAATGGTGTGATATCCTCTTGCAGGGCGGATATGTAACAGAGGAAATATTCAAATGTCCCGGCGACAAAAAGGCACGGTGCAGCTATTCAATAAATCCCAATTGTGAGCCAAATTCACCGCCAGATGTAGTTCTTTTATTTGAAAGCAAAGGCGGATGGAACTCTTACGGCGGACTCGAACTTTTTACGGTCGAGCATCATACCAACGATGGCGGCAACATTTTATACAACGACGGTCACGTTTCTTTTAATTATCCGGTCTCTAATGGCCGGTTCTTTGAAGAATTAAACTGGGGCGAGAAAGACCGCCGTTTATCTCGGTAAAACGCCCTTTCGTGCTATGTTCTTATATCGGCTTGTTCGGATGCGCTTTGATATAGTCGATTAATTCATCAACTTGCGCAAAAGCGAGGGCGCGATAGGTATCCGCAGCGCCGTGCCGGCAGGTGGTTTTGTATTGGTCGAGTGGTTTGTCAACAGGCATATCTTTCGGTGAACGATGCGCCAAGGCCGCTTTTTGGCGGATAATGTTAATGTGGTTTGGTCGCGATTGCAACCTTTTTCACGAGGGTGTAAGTCGCGGATTGCGCTTGACGCGATGGCGTAAAACAGGTAATCTGCTTGTCTTTCCGAGTGCTTAAACACGGTATTGGCTTAAAGAAAGGAAGTAAGATGTTCACAACGATAGTAGGTGTCAAGGCAAGAGAGATTTTAGACAGCAGGGGCAATCCCACCATTGAGGTGGATGTGCTGCTGGAGGATGGCTCGTTCGGGCGTGCCGCGGTGCCTTCGGGCGCCAGCACCGGCGCTCACGAGGCGGTTGAGCTGCGCGACACCAAAGACAAGCGGTATATGGGCAAAGGCACGGCCGGGGCGGTCAAGAACGTCAATGAAAAAATCGCGCCGGAAGTAATAGGAATGGACGCAACAGCCCAGGAAGATATTGACCGGCTGATGATAAAATTAGATGGCACTCCCAACAAAGGCAAGTTCGGCGCAAATGCGATATTAGGCGTGTCTTTGGCGGCAGCGAAAGCGGCAGCAGCGGCTTCGTGCCTCCCGCTGTATCGTTACTTAGGCGGGTGCAACGCGAATATCCTGCCTCTGCCGATGATGAACATTCTCAACGGCGGCAAGCACGCCGACAACAACGTCGATTTCCAGGAGTTTATGATTATGCCGGTCGGCGCGCCCAATTTTGCCGAGGCGCTGCGTATGGGGGCCGAGACCTTCCACACGCTGAAGAAGGTTTTGAAGAAAAAAGGATACAACACAAGCGTCGGGGACGAGGGCGGTTTTGCACCGTCGCTGAAGACCAATGAAGAGGCGCTTGAGGTGGTGATGGATGCGATAAAAAAGGCCGGCTACAAGCCCGGCAAAGACATCGCCATTGCGCTTGACCCGGCCGCCAATGAGTTGTTCGACGCCAAGACCGGCAAATACAGCTTTTTCAAATCCGACCCGAAAAAGAAGGTCTCCAGCGAGGCGATGGTCGAGCACTGGGCCAAATGGGCGGCGAAATACCCCATCATTTCAATTGAAGACGGTCTTGCCGAGGACGACTGGGCTGGCTGGGTGAAACTGAACAAAAAATTGGGTGACAAGATTCAGCTCGTCGGCGATGATTTGTTCGTCACCAACACCGAACGCTTAGCCAAGGGTATCGAGCTTGGCTGTGCAAACGCGATTCTGATTAAGCTCAACCAGATAGGGACGCTGACCGAGACGTTCGAGGCGATAAATATGGCCAGGCGCGCCGGCTGGAATGCGATTATAAGCCATCGAAGCGGCGAGACCGAAGATTCGACAATCGCGGATTTGGCCGTCGCTTCAGGCGTCGGGCAAATCAAGACCGGCTCCGCCTGCCGGACCGACAGAATCTGCAAGTATAATCAACTGCTGCGAATCGAAGAAGAGCTTGGCGAGGCGGCGCGGTATGCCGGGTTTATGTTCCAAAAGAGTTGACGGGAGTATTCAAGGTAGTAGCGGCAGGTGCGTCGGTCCGACGGAGGTTGGGTGATTGCACCTGCCGATTTTTTTGGGCGATGTGATGCACAGTGAGCGAATCATTAGAGCCATCGTGTTTGTCGTTTTTTTCAGCATCGGGGCGGCCGTGCTGAGCGGCACGGTGCTGTGCGACGACCTGCTCGATTATTTTTACAACAGGAACCTGCTAAAACAGGCCGAAGGGCATCTTAAAAAGCTGGAGTCCTTGAACGCCGACTACGATGCGCTGCTTGGCCAGCTTGAAGGTAACCCTGAGGAGCTTGCCCGTCTTGCTCCTGCGACTTTAGGTATCGAGCCAAACGACCCCAACACCGCGTATCCACGTGCGACGGCTGATAAGCTGGCGGCGGCAAAAAAAACCCTGAGCGAGGAGCCAAACCAGGCCGCGGACGACGAGGCGATTCCCAAATGGCTTGGGCCGTGCTGCCAGTGGCCCCGCCGACACATCTTATTCTTCTCCGGCTCTGCTTTGGTGCTAATCTCGTTTCTCTTCTTCGGCCCGACTAAGCGACCCAGCCGGTCAATGACGGTAACCTCCAAAACCGAACCACCCGAAGCCCAATAACCCCTATTATCGGGGCTGCAACCCGCCGTTGCCTGACGATTTACACTGCTGGTCTTGCCGGCGTAAACGGGTTACCGCACAAATCCGCGACTTTGGGCTTCTGTATGATAACTGTTCTCACAAGGGCAACTGGTTTGTTTGAGACAAGTGAGGTCCGGACGTGTTTTCGCGCTTAGCCAGCGGGCCGGGCGGGGCTGAGAACAGGTAAGGTTTTGGATGAGGCGATTATAAGGAAATTCCTGGCTGGTTTCGCCGGAGGTAGCTGCACAAAAAAAATTTTGTCGGTTGTTTTTTTGTTGCATTTGTTCGGTGAATTGATATATTGGATGGTGTTAGGGATTACTTGATACATATTAGAGGTGGACAAGAAAAAATAAAATTAGAGCCGGTAACGGCTTTGAGACAAACCACGGGCTGAGGTTAAAATCCTCCTCTTCCTCCCTCCTGGCCTCAGCCCACTTTTTTTATCTACACCTGCTGGAGTTCTCGCTGCTATTTTCCGAAATTGGCCCGGCTCGTGTGGCTTCAAACTTATTGCTGCTTGGGTTCGGGTTTGGCGTGTTTGAGTTCGAATGCTCGGACGATTACATAGGCGATAAGCGCAAAGACCCAGCACTATTTTGAGCAACCGGCGATGTTGGTGCTATCAGGTGTGTTCGGAAAAGCAGACCAAAAACGACCGTGGAAGATGATTTCTCAAAATAGTGCGGGGCTAATATCGTCGGTGATAATCCGGGCTAAGATTTTATCTATCGGCTGGCGAAAGAACCTGGCGACAATCGTCGAAACGACAAAGGCAATCACAAACGTTACAACTAAAAGCGTTATAAACATACGTCACCTCTTAAATTCAACATTTGTTCCGCAGAGATTGTACACACGCAACAGGTAGTTGTATCCATTTTCATTCCTCATTAGTCATATAGTCGCACCCGTTTTACGTTATTGTGGTTTTTCGGCAATGAACATATGATTCAAACACCACTGTGTAATGAAGTATCGTTTCCTGATGTTTGCAAAGCCGGCTTTCTTCAGCCGGTCGACGATTTCGCCATCGAGCAGATAATATTCTTCCCCCGCTTTCATCCCTCGCTCGCCATCCATGTCGACGTTGGTTCTGAAATAACGGTCATAAAACCACACGATTTGATGGACCAGAATCTCCGTCAGTGGATTCCCCATTGTAACGATAATTTTGCCCTTGGGCTTCAAACATCGATACGATTCCGCAAGTTCGATGTCTCTCATTGGCCTGGGGACGTGGTTGATATTCGCAAGAAATGTCACGGTGTCGAATTGGTCGTTGTCAAACGGGAAACGAGACATATCCTTTACGATCTGGTCTGCTGACAATCCTTCATAGGGGAAAACATCAATCCCCCTGCCATTTCCATTAAGAAATTCTGTAACGAAACGATTAAACCTTCCGCAGCCAACGTCAAGACAATGACTCCTGACTTCCTCTGCAGCATAATAAAAACGCTCTGAAGCGAGGGAAGACAGCCCCCATTTGTCCTGATGAAAAAGCGTTATCGCACGCAGCGGAAAGAATAGAAAATCCAGCATTTTTCGAATTGCGGTCCTTTTCTTCATATCTTCTGTGCCGTCGAAGGCAAACCGTTCCTGATATATTCCCCCCTTTCTTCTATGTGGGATTATACCGGCTGGGGGTTCGGCTGAAAGGTTTTTCTGCGCTGCTCGTCTCAGCCCCGCCCAGCGCTGGGCGGGGAGCCGTAGCCGGGGTGGAGGTGGAGTTTGACGTCGATTATGGTCTTTAGGACGATAAAGATGCCGGACGACTACAATGAATTTTCCGGCCAAATCAGGAAAAGACCACTTGACAGGGCGGTGGGTAATTTGAAATAATGTCGACGTCAATTGGCCGGGCTGAACATAGTCGGCTCTTGGCCGTAGAAGATTTTGAATAATGACCACGGGCTGGGGTAATTCTCTCCTCTCCTCCCTCCTGACCCCAGCCCATTTTTTTTGCGCACATATTCCCCTCCGAGCGTTCGTAAGTATTCTAAACAGCTGGGCTTATAGCGCTGTGTGCAAAACGGCTTTAAGTGGTTCGCCGACAGGGCAGGATTCGTCGGCCATCTCGAAACAGGGGGCCAAAAATCCCATATTTTTAAAAATTCCTCTTGCCAAACGGGGGCCGCTGTGCTAAAATGCGCTTTGAATTGAGGCGAGAATTTGCCTGTATGTGACCCCACACCTTTAGGCATTTTGCGCCGTGATAATTTTTAGCCAACAACAGGGCTGGGATATCTCGCTTTCTCCCCTCCCTCCGACCCAGTCCTGTTTTTTTATGCGCAGAAATAGATAACGCGTTTTTCGGTCCGCCAAGAAGTGCAGCCACATTTATTTCGATATCTCGGTTGCAAATTCCTCAATAATTCCGAGTCGCTAATTTGCTCGGAAGGGTGTAATTGACGAAGAAGTAGCGCAGGGCGTCGATGGGGTGGTCATATAGGCCGTCTTTGAGGGGGAGTTCATCACCACAGGGCGAATCAGGGTAATGGTAGCAAGTCAGGGCCTCGATAAGACGGGGGCAGCGGGGCGAGACGACGAGTCGGCTTTTGCCGTCGCCGGAGCGAATGGCCCGGCGGATAAGCTCGATACCCTCTGCGATGCCACTTCGGCGGTAACGAACGTTAATGCCCAATGAGCGGAGTTCGCGGACTGCGCTTGTGCCGGTAACGTCGTTTGCGCCTGCGCCGGCGGGGTCGCAGAAGGTTGCGGCGACTCGTAATTCGCCTCCGGGTGTTCGGCTCTTCAGTTCTGCTGCGTGAACGTCGATAGTAGCTCTGCTGCGTATGTATTCGTCGATTACCCGCACAACGCCGTCACTATCGACCTGAATCCACAGGCACACAAACGGATTTGCGAAGCCGAAATCCAGCGAGCGATACAAAGGCAGATTCGGGTCGTAATCAATCGGCCTGACATGAATGGCAGCATCGAACTGGTCGAAGACGACGTTTTCAAGATTGGGCTTAATGCAGAGCATCTCGGCCTCCCAGCCGGCCCGGCTTGCGCGGCGCATCTGTGTAATGCAATCATCGATTTTCAGATAACCACAGGCGTTCTTCGCTTTTCCTGCGCAATCGCCCCATAGCGGACATTGCGAGCAGTTGCGGTCAACGCACCGCTCGATTGTTTCCCAGATACACCATTTGAAAACCGGAGGGCGGAGGACAGAGGACGGAAGACTGAGGGCAGACGAGACAATTTTTTGCATAAGGCCGTAGGGTTTGTGCATTGTGCTTATCGATTCCATCGCTGCGATTATCATATCAGTGCTTTGTGTTGTGAATTTGGCAGCGTTGAAGATGTCGGCATCGAACAGTTCGACCTCATCGCAGCGGAGCTTCTGGATGTGCTGGCCCCGGACGCTTGTGTGCGACTGCGTGAGGACCTCGACGGCCGAACCATTGGCAAAACGGCAGCCGGCTTTTCGGACTGGCCCAGCCAGGTATTTCTCGAAACCCCCGGCTCGCCGGGACAGAAAGTCCGTGAGGTATTGATACATTCTGCCCGCCTGGTCTTCGGAGCCGGCCAGGATTCGCACCTGACAGGAGGGCTTGAAGATACAGTCAAGCAGCGTAGCGACAGCCGCAAGGTCGGTTTTACCTCCGCCACGGTTCGCCCAGACGGCGCAATCGGCGTTGGCCGGCTTCGGCTGAGTAAAGTCGCAGTTGAAACTGTGCCAGAGATAATCTAAGGGGCTATTATGCTCAGGGCAGATTTGCTTATCGGGGATGTCGATTCCCAAAAAGACCTTGATATAGTTTTTCAAATCCTGTCTTGTCCTCGGCCTTGTCCGCCGAAGCGATTCGTAGAGATGTTTCGCGTTCACGATTTGCGGCTGCAAAGATACCGATTCCGTTTGGGCCATACTATCCTCCTTTTGGGATTGCTCTCGCTTATTAACAAGTGTTGAATTTTAATCTGTTGAGATGAACAGGCTTACAGCGTATTAAAGGATTGTTTAATAACCCGATCTCTTACTAAGGGCGTTGGCTCTCGCTTTTAAAAAGCGTTGGCGCGATCGGCTTTATACTCAGATATTTATCCAAGTCTGCGTATTTGATTTCCAAGCTCCAATCGACGATTTGATTCAATCTTCTTGCCCCGCCCGGCAAAAGTTTTCCGCTTCGGGTCAGGAAAGCAACGTTGACAACATGTTTGCCGGAGTCCTTCACAACCTGCACCGCAGGAACATAATCCTGGTCGCCCGAGACAATTACAGCAACATCGTAAATGTCCCTGAGCATAATCAAATCTGTGGCAAGTTTTACATCAACGGCCTTTTCTTTGCCGAATTTCTTTTCAAAAAGGTTGAATGTTATTGCTCCCGCACGGCGAAACTCAATACGTGGATATTTAGAAGATACGACATCTTGGAGCACTTGCCATCCATCGAACCGCTTGCGTTGCTTAATTTGAAGTTCACGCATGTTTTCGACGGCTTGTTTCATTTCCTTGATTAGACCGTCACCTGTCAAAGTTGATAATTTCTTCGCCAGTGAATTATTTTTACAAAGAACCTTTTTGAGCGTGTCTGGGTCTTTTTCGGGGTCAGGGAATTTGTAAGGAAAAAAGTCCTGCTTCTCGATGACATACCAATACGTTCTTATCCGCTCGGCTTGCGGAACAGCCTCAGATACAATCCAATCAAACAATCTGCCCCAATCGGCTTGCTTTGGCAAATAATCCCTTTGGTCGAATTTATCCTTGAACAGATTTACGATGGAATAGCGGAAATTCTCCCCATCAACAAAGACACAGGCCCTCTTTGGCATTTGGTGTGGTCTCCATAAAACAAACGTGGGAGGCACGCAGCCTCCCACAACAGTATCGTGCTTGGGACGCACCCAAGCATACGTTACAAACATCCATTGTCCTTTTCATATTATCGTAAATCAAGGCCGTTTGTTCAAGTCAAATTTTAAGTTGAAGCAAGATTTTTTGCTACGAAAGGCAAGGAAGGCAACCTATTGTCAAATAAAGAGTTGTGCAACAACCATTTTCACCTATCTTTGTTTTCTATACTAAACTAGTTGGCTTGTCTATGAAAAGTTTATTCTGCGTCGATTTTCTGGATACGGGTGAGGTGTCGGCCCCCGTCGAAGGGGGTACTCAGCCAAAGCTCGACAATCTCAAGGGCTTCTTCAATGGCCACCATTCGCTGGCCTAATGAGAGCATATTCGCGTCGTTGTGGCTACGGCTGAGGCGAGCGGAACGCAAATCCCAGCTGATGGCACACCGGATGCCTTTGATTCTGTTTGCGACAATCGCCTCGCCGTTGCCCGAGCCGCCGAGGACGATTCCGCGGTCGTATTTGCCAGCGGCGACGGCCTGTGCAACGGGCCTCATAATGTCAGGGTAATCGCACGGTGCCTCCGAGTCGGTGCCAAAGTCGTCAACCTTATGGCCTTTTTCGACCAGCCATTTTTTGATTCGCTCTTTGTATTTGAAACCCGCGTGGTCCGAGCCGATTGCTATCTTCATCTCCTTGTCCTTTCGTGACTCGTCGCTCGTGTCCCGGGTCACGGGGGCCGAGCCACGGCTGATTATACTGCCTGCTGTTCTTCCGCTCAAATGGCTTATTTTTATTTACTTTGATTAACGCTGTCATAAAACGCGACGTATACTTTAAGTGGAGAGACATCCCACGACAAAGAGAGTTGACGACCGGCTTTTGCAAGAGAGACGAACCCGACAAAAAGAAAGTGAGGGCGAGACAAGAGGGCTTTCGTCTCTCTTCTTTTATTGCCATCCGACCGTAATTCCAGGACATCACCAATCGTCGGCCCGCTGCAATTTATAAATGTCCCCACCTGCACAGCCATATTGTCCCCACCTGTTTTTGCATTATCCAAAATCTGACGTATACTTTATATGGAGGATGATGATGGGCCCGCGGGTCCGTCGAGGAGTCGGTTTCAGCGATACGTTGATGTGCAAGGGAGACCGCCCGGCAAATTATGCTTACCCTAAAGGGGCGTCGTGTCTCCCTTCTTTTTTTGTCGCTCATTACTCGTCGCCAACATTCGGCTGGCAAGCTCCGGCGGAAGCTGTCGGTTCAATGACACCGGTTTTTGCGGATGCCTTGCTTTCCGCCAACGCGGCCAGTAATCGGCTGGCAAGTTCAGGCGGGAGTTCGGACGCCTGTTCGGCCTCGGGTTGTTCATCTGGCTTGGGTTCCGTGTTTGGCCGGAGGTAATTGATGATGTCCAAGCAGGCCTTGCGGGCGGTCTCCTGGTTTTCCGATTCTGTCAACTGCACCAATTTGGCGGCAGCGAAGGCCGCGTAACGAGCGATTATCAGCTCACTTTGCCGACGTGCCGATTCCAGCCGATGCTCGAATTCGCCGACAAACTTCTTATCCGCCAGCCACTTGTCGTAAAGATGCTTGTCAATCTTGTGCTTGGCAAGTATCTGCTGCTCGTCAAGCCCGCCTGCGAATAAATCCTCGATTACCGCGCATTGTCTTTTCGTGGGTCCTTTATCGTTTGGCATTTGTTAATCTCCGATGTGCGTTTTGTCTTTGTGAGTCCCGACAGATGATGTCGGGACGAGGCAATCTCAATTGAAAATCGTAAATCTACAGGCCTTCAAGCCAGTAGTTACAGAGGACTTCCAGGTCGGCTATGTCAACGACGCCGTCGCCGGTGAGTTCGGCGCCTTCGACGTCGCCGTAATCAGTGGCGAGCCAGTTGTCACACAGAACATCGAGGTCAGCCAAATCGACGCTGCCGTCATCGGAATAGTCGGCTCCGCCGCAGTCGCCGCAGTCGATTTGTTCCCACCAATTTGCGAGGATTGCAAATTCGCCCAAATCGACTCTGCCGTTACCGGTCAGTTCCAAGCCGTTAACATCGCCGTAATCGGTCTGGAGCCAGTGCTCGGCGAGGAACGAGAAATCAACGAAAGTTACTCCGTCGGGGCAGAGAAAATCGGCCGGCAGAAGCTGCCAGATGAATTTCGGGTAATTGGTGCCCTCACAGATGTGCCAGATATCGTTGAAATCCCAGTCAACGAAACTGCCTTGTTGTTTCATTTGCGTATCTGTCAGCGGCGTGCCAAGGCCGTTATTGGGTCCGGCAACGTCAAGAAAATAACAGTCGCTGATACTGCCGCTCGATTCATATCCCGCCAGCCCGCCGAGATAGGATGAACCATCTCCGCCGGTAACGGCGCCCGTGGAGAAGCAGTTGCTGACGGTGCCGACGAAGTTTTCTCCCGCCAGCCCGCCGAGATATTCTGAATAATCCCCTCCTGTGACGGCGCCCGTCGAATAGCAATCGCTGATATCGCCGTAGAAGTGGTCCCCCACCAGCCCGCCAAGATAGCCCGACTCATCATCGCCGGTGACCTCGCCCGTTGAGAAGCAATTGCTGACAGTGCCGTCGATGTTCCACCCCGCCAGCCCGCCGAGATATTCTGAATAACCTCCTCCTGTGACGGCGCCTGTCGAGAAGCAATTGCTGATACTATCGTGGTTTTCTCCCACCAGCCCACCAAGAGAATCAGAATCATTGCCGCCGGCGACAGCGCCTGTTGAGAAGCAATTGTCGATAGTGCCGGAGTAGTGTGCTCCCACCAGCCCGCCGAGAGAGTAGGAATAATTGCCGCCGGTGACGGCGCCCGTTGAGAAACAATTGTCGATAGTGCCGAAGTCGCTTATTCCCACCAGCCCGCCGAGGTATCCTGAATTATCTCCGCCGGTGACGGTACCTGTTGAGGAGCAATTGCTGATAGTGCCGTAGAAGTTTTCTCCCACCAGCCCGCCGAGATAGTATGAATATGAAGAAAGCCCGCCGATGATACTGACATTTTCGAGCATGAGGTTTTTTACCTCACCGCCGTCAATATCCCCGAACAGGCCTAAATAATCGTTCCCAACACCATTAGTGTCTATGGTCAACTTTGTAATCTTATGCCCCATCCCGTCGAAGATGCCGGTAAAAGCGACTCCCTCGAAGACATAGTTTGAGTTGTCCGTATCGCATGCAATGACAGCAGTGGTAAAAACCTGCCCAGAGGGCAGGTTAGGGTCTATGTCAATATCCGCTATAAGGGCGAAGTTTTTGCCGTAGTCGTCCGTATCCGCCGCCAGCGCCAGCAGGTCTTCCGCGGAGCCGATTTGGTAAGGGTCGTCGGAAGTGCCCGACCCGCCGGAGTATTTGGCCCGGCCTGAATCAGGCAGGATGAAAAAAGACAACAAAAAAACCACCATTGCTATTGTTGGTATCTTGTTGTCACCCATTTTTCGCCTCCACCAATCGCGCCCTCTCGGTCTGCCCTCTTAAAAAACAAATTATACCAAAACCGCCTTGCCTTGTAAAGACAAATCCTTCAAACCGTGAGCTCTGAACCGGTCAGGGAAGTCATTCTCTGTGTTTCTGTAGCCGATTTCTTTCTTCAGAAGAGCCATAAATGCCGCGGCGGGATTGCGGCAGGGTGAGCTTTGTCGAACCGCCGACTTGCCTTACTGTGACTTTGCCAGGAAACGCTCTGCGATTTTTGTAACTGCCGATGCGCGTTGTTGTGCCTTTGTTCGTCCCGGCTGTGTGGTTGCTCTGCTTAACGCTTCTTCAATGATTCTGTTTTGCTCCGCGGACACAAAGAAAACCAGCGGAATCGCAAATTTCTCTGCATCGGCCTTTATGGGAACATCAGCCAGTTTAAGATTTATCAATCGGTCAATTTGCTTTGCGGTCTGCGGCAGTATCTTTGCAAGCTCGACTGTCCCCATCCGTTTTGTCAGCTCTTTGAGCAACTCAATTTTCTTCTGCACCACGTCGCTGCCGCTCAATCGATTCAGCGTTGCCAGCAGCACTTTGGTCTGCTCGTCATCGACGTCCCAGACGACGCAATCCGCCTCTTTTCGCCCGAGCTGTTCGAGTGCCTTTACGCGGTGATGGCCGTTGATAATCTCGAAGCAGTTTTTCTTTTTCGGATGGGGTCTTGTCACAATTGGCTCATAAAGCCCCGTTCGCTCGATATTGCGAACCAGCTTGCGGAACGTCGCGTCACTCATCACGTTGGGATTGCCCGGATGCGCAAGAAGTTTCGTTATTGGGATTGTCTGAGTTCTTGCCGGATTCTGCATTCTAAACTCTCAACTCAAGGTTCGGATTTCGCCAGAAGTAATAGACGGGTCTGTCGGTGAGTTTGCTGGCGATGAACTTTGTGCGGTCGATACCCGGCTGCATAAGTCGTCGTTGGCCGTAGCCCTGAAGAAATTTGTTCATCTCGTGTTCGATAAAATCTGCCGCGGGCCAGCGGAGTTTGCCAAGTTTTTGCTGCACAAGCTGCGGGTCGATTAAATCCTGCTCTTCAACGCCGACAGCGGCAAGTGCCTCGGTAAGCCGAACGCAAGAGGCGGATACCGGCGGGTCAAAACGGGCCATACCGGCCTTTTCAAAAAATGGGCTTATCCTGCCCATCACCGCAAGGGCTTCAATAAAAGGGACTTTCATAAGCGGCATCGTCTCTCTGACCAATCGGGCCGCAAGCCCAAGAGAGCGAAATCTCGGCTCGATAATTACCCGGCTGATGGTGCGGATGTTCGTGTCGATAAGTTTCAGACGGGTGCTTTTGTCTAATCCTGAAAACAGGTTTCCTGTCGCTATGTTTCGCATTTGGCACCCCCTTGCCGGCATCGAGCAGACAATCACGCCGACGGTTCTGAGTTTTTCGGCGGTTCGGAAAGTCCCCTTCAACACATATATCGCACAGTAAGGCCCCAGGTGATGCTCGCGATAATGGTAATGCGAAAGCAATTCGTAATCCGCCCGCGTGCCGGGGACAAGCTGTAGATTTCGTGTTACGGTGCAGGTATCCATAGTCGGACGAGTCAGACAGGTCGGACGTGTCTGACTTTGTAGGTGATTTCCGCCGGCCCTGTGAAGTGCTTTACGACAAGCACATCCGGCTGCAAATCCGCCAGGATGTCCTCGTGGCTGGAGGCGAGAAAGAACGTTACCCCGTTTCGTTTTGCGAACCTGCGGACGTTGTAGGCAATCACAGCCGCGGTGATGCGGTCTAAGTTGCTGCAGAATTCATCGGCGAAGATAATCTTTTTGCCTGTGGCAAGCGAGCAGGCCAGCCGAAAGCGGTATTTCTGTCCCTCGCTCAAATTGGCTGGCGGCGTCAGCACACAAAATACGTCGCTTAACCCGGCATAACCCAGCAGCGACAACGATTCAATCGTTGATAATCCGGCGTGAATGTAATCTATGGCCGCCTTGTCCGCCGGCAGTTGTATCTCGTCGATACTGATTCGCTCGTCGGCAGGTATGGCGTTTTGTATTTCCCGCAACAGCACGCTCTTGCCCGCCCCCGAAGGCCCGGTTATGTAAACGATGTCCCCATCTTCCACTTCGACGGTACACTTATGCGTCCTGCGATGCTCATCGAGACGGTCGATGCTTACGCCGAACATCCTCATAACGGTCGATACGCGGTCACTAATGGGGACATTCACGTCGAACTGTTTTGACACAGAAAATCTTCGCATTGTTCAATCCTCATCCGCTGTCTGGTCTGTGTTTTGGCGCAGGGAGGTGAGCCGCTGGATTTGCTTCATCGTCTGTCTGACGGCGTAATAGGTGGCGCCGTGCCTGTCGGCGATTTCCCTCATCGGCAGCCCGAGCACAAAATAATCCCTTGCCATTTCGACTTGCTTTTCGGTGAGCTTGTCGCGGTTCCGCAGACAGGTGATGTACTGGCCGTCTAAGAGTCGGCGAATCAGCTTGTGAATCCGCCGGGCGACGTTCGCCTCGTTGACGCCAGCCAGCCGGGCCATCTGACTGAAGGTGTTGGCGTTGTCCAGGTACATCTGCATCAGCACCCGGTCTTTGCCGGTCAATAGCCCCACCCTGCAGCGGAGCATATCAATTCTGTCTTTGAAGTCGTCTTCTTTGCCGCTACGAACAATCTTTTGCGATGCCCTGTGTCTTGCCATAGTTTCGCTCGTTCTTTCCGCACTCCGTCCCCGTCGGTTGCCCCTGTTGGCCTTGATTAACCGACCCTGCTTTTACCAAAGCTAAAGCCCCAGTCATAAGTAGCTTAGTTGTATATTAACTTAACAATATAATACATTTAACTATTTTATGAACTTGTGTCAAGCGATTTTTCACTTTTTTTCAAAAAATTCTTAATGTTGCGTTTTTAGCAAACATTACTGCCAAGAGGCCGAAAATCAGATCAAAAAGCGGGTTTTTTCAGCTTATAGGGCCTGTTGGAGGTCAAAAAGTTTGCTTTGTCGTTGGCTGGCGGGTATTATCCCAACCAACGAATTGGTTGTTGTAGAGATTGGCAGGGTAAGCAGGTGGCGACAGAGAATTTAAACAACACAAAGCAAAGTGGTGAGCCATTGATACTGGCCGTCGAGACGAGTGGCCGTCTGGGGTCGGTTGCGCTGGGGCAAGGAGCGAGACTATTGGGCGAGCGGCACTTCACCGGCCCAATGCGCCATAGCGCCGAGGTCTTTCCCGCCATCCTCGGCTTGCTGGGACAGTTCGGGAAAAAGCCAGGTCAAATCGAGCAGGTCTATATCTCCGTCGGCCCCGGCAGCTTCACCGGCTTGCGAATAGCAATAACCATCGCAAAGACAATGGCTCTTGCTAGCGGTGCCAAAATCATCGCAGTCGATACGCTGGACGCTATCGCCGCAAACGTAAATCCTCAGGATAAATCTGAACAACTGGGTGTAATCCTCGACGCAAAACGTGGACAATTCTTCATAGCCGTCTATGAAAAAACGAGGGACGAGGGACGAGAGACAAGAGACGCAATCTGGCAGAAAATTCTGCCAGATTGCCTGATGACCGCCGAGGAATTTTTGGCTCAGTGCGCTGACTGCGGCAAACCAATTGCCCTGATTGGCGAGGGTTTGGTTTTCTACAGGAATAATTTCACTCATAAAAACATTCGCGTGCTCGATGAAAAGTATTGGAATCCGTCGGCCACCAACGTCTATCGTCTTGGCTGGCAAATGGCACAGCGTGGCCAGTTTACCGACCCGATTGCCCTTACGCCGAATTACCTCCGCCAGCCGGATGTTAAGGTGAAGCGGATATAATACCGGCGGGCTTTCGATTGATGCCTCATTACTTTGTCGCGATGCCTTTTGGGCCGCCGGATATGAGCGAGGCCACGTTGGTGAGAATGCGAGGCAGCATAAGTCCGCCGCGTGTCGCAAGATATTTTGGCTCCCAGGCCGGGGCGAATTTCTCTTTATATTGGCGCAGGCCCTGGAAGTTGTAGAAGTGCTCTCCGTGTCGGAACAAAAATGCGCCCGTCCGCTCCCACAGCGGCGACAGCGCGCCTTCCTGCAGACCTGAAAGAGACGCCATACCGAGGTTGAACCACTTAAACCCTTCCTTTTTGCCCCAAAGCATCAATTCAGCGAAGAGATAATCCATAAGCCCGCCTTCATCCGACGGCAGATGGCGCATCAGGTCAACCGACAGCTCATATTTCTCGGCGCCGACCCAGACGTTGGCAAATGCGATAATCCGCCCATTTGCCTTCACGACCGCCACCGGCGTCCGCCTGATATATTCCGGCCTGAAACAGCCGAGCGAAAACCTCTTTTCCTTAGTGTGCTTGTCCTCCAGCCAGCCATCCGAAATTTCCTTCAGCATCGCCATTACGGCATCGACGCCTTGTGCCGGGATGATTTCGAACGCGTATCCCTCTTTGCTGAGCTTATTGTGCGAATAACGCAGTCCCTTGCGTGGGCCTCCTTCGAGCGAAAATGTCACGAGGTCCACCTTGGCCTCTTCGCCCAGTTTGAGGAACTTCATACCGAACTGCAGATACAGCGGCAGATTCGCCTGGTCAATCTGATAGAAGACCGGCCAGGCGTCGTGCTCGTCGCACAGCTCTCGGAAACGCCACAGCAGGTCATCCCACTCTTCCTCTGGCCCGACCGGGTCGCCCATCGTCACCCAACTGCGTCCCTCAATTCCGAACATAATGAAGCTGTTGCGTGCTTCATTGAAGACAAATTGCTTGTCTCCGAGCAGCGCCAGATGCGAGGAGGTTTTTTTCGAGGCGGCTACAATCCTGCCGACCTCCCCGGCGCTATCCGCCAGCTCCGCCTGCTCCGGAAGAGCCGAGCCTCGAATCAATCTTGCGATTGCGAACAGCAGGATGACGCTCACCGCGCCCGCCGAGCCGCGAAGGAAACGAGGTGCGTCGGCATCAATCGCAAATTTCCACCACAGATCGTTGCTATATTCCACGTGCTTGTATGAGAAAACGCCCAGCCAGACCGAGCACAACACAGCCACAACGGCCAAAATCACCCAGCCAGACGTCAATCGACCCGCAAGAATGGAGCTTTTCCGATAAAAGCTGGCCCGGCAGGGCAGCAGCATCAAAAGCATAACCAGCAGGATTATCGCTTCCTCATAGTCCAGTCCCTTGAGCATCGATAGCGCAATACCTCCGACCAGAAGCGCCGCCGTCAGATGATAGGCGGCATCCACTTTGCGCTGTATTGCCCTGGCGAGTATCAGCAGCCCGGCGCCGGTCAGCGAGCCGAGGAAGTGAGAAAACTCAATCGCGGGCAGCGGCAGCAAATCTCGCAGCCAGACCACGCGCCCCTGCGCTGCGGGCAGCGACCCCGAAACCAGTAGAATCACGCCTGACACGAACGTCGTCAACGCCAGTATGTTCGGCATAATCGCTGCTGCCGCCTTGCCGAAGCCGGATGCCAGCCGGGTTATCAGGCGCCGGCTCAGCAAAAACTCCAGCGTCGCTAAAAGCATCGACGCGACGCCGAACGGAATCAGGTAATACACAAGCCGATAAACCAGCAGCGAGCTGACCAGCGCGGATGACTCGTAAAACGGTGACAGCAGCAAAATAACAGCCGTATCAAATACGCCCAGGCCGCCCGGCACGGTACTCAGCACGCCCGCGAGCTGCGCCAGCAGAAAAAACGGCACAAACCGAAGGTAATCGAGCTGGCCGCCCGCCGGCAGCAGGACAAACAACACGGAAGCCGCCAGAAGCCAGTCAACCGAAGCGACTACTATCTGCAACCAGACTATGGCTGGCGTCGGCATCAAAAATTCCCACCCGCGTATTCGCACCGGCGTTTTTTTAACCATACCCAGCACAACGTATGCGGCGACGACGGCAAGAAATACGGCGCCTATTGGCCGCACCGATGCGAACGGCAGATGGAGCGCAGCCGGCACGCGCTCCGACGAAAACAGGAACACAGCCGAACCCGTCGCGAAGAACCCCAGCCAGAACGTCATCACACAGAACGCTACCAGCGTCGCGACCTTGCCCGCCGATACGCCCAGCATCGAGTAAATCCGGTAACGCACGGTGCTGCCCCCTAGAATCGTCATATTGTGACTGAATGCGTATCCCACAAACGAGGCCAACGCCGTCTTGCTGTACTTGACCGGGTGCTTTATATATCGAAGCGCCAGTGTGTCGTAGGCCGTCAGCACGAGGTAATCCAGAATTGTCAGCACCATCGCTGCAATTAAGTGCATTCTCGGCAGCAGGGCAAGCTGCTTGGCGATATCGTGATAATGATAGTGGCTGAGCTTATGGTGTATGATGAATAGCGCTACACCAAAAAGCGTCAAACTCATTACCGCAGCGACGTAATGGTGCAAATTTCGTCTCATAAGAACAACCCAACATTATCGTCCCGCTGCGCAGGAATTCAACTTTCTCTTGTGCGGTTTCCTGCCGGGGCCGCGGCATAAACCCGTGCCGCGCCCGAATCGTCCCAATGGCGGATTTTGTTTGGTGTGGTTGCCAACACGTGTGTATAATCTGGACAACCCCGGCGAGCCGGGGCAACTTGTGACAGGTATTATTTAGGAGGACGAAACGATGGCCTGGGGTGTGGGCGAAAGAAAACTTGAACTGAGAAAAGGTCCCGGTAATAAGGTTGTTCCACTGGACGGGGCGGAAGAAACCGGAGGAGAAGCGGCAATGGAAAAAAAGACAAGAGCGGGGCGGAACCTGGCGGGCGGAATGGAGATGCTGGAGATGGACTTTCTGCTGGGCGTCATTGAGAGCACCGACGGCGAAGACAAAAACGACGTTGCAATGCGGAAGCTTGGCTTCAATGAGGTGCTCAGGCGCAACCAGCAGAGCGAAATTGACAGTGCCTCGCTGACGGTTTACGCCGTGGATGAGAAGAACCTTTACGGCAAGGACATCCAGTGTGCGGCGATAAAAGAGCTTACGCGCCGGACCGAACAAAAGGGTTAAGCGGCCGGTGCTAAGGAGGGCGCGTGAGCGTTGCAAATGCGCTATTTATATTGGCGACAGGCGACGGCGAGGATACCTTCTGGACTCAACTGCTGGTAGTGGTGGTATTGGCCGCCGGCGTCGGCATTTACGGTATGGTCAAATCCCGCGCCAAACGCATCGAGCGGGAGTCGAACGATGAGACGATAGAAACCATCATCGAGCAGCCGATGCCTCTCGCAAAGAGGCGGGACCTGACCAGCGGGATGGAGCTTTTGGCCAGGGACTTTTTAGTTGAGATTGTTGAGCAGACCGACACAGTTGACCGGCGTGATATTGCAATGCAACGATTGTCTTTTGACGAGCTTGTCCGCCGGCGCGGGCTTTGGGCGGTGGCCAGCGAGGCACTCAAGGTATATGTGTTAGATGAAGGCAACCTCTTCGGCAAGAAGATTTGCTGCGAGGCGATGAAGGAACTGGCGGCCCGCACGGGCAAAGTCGCGGAGCAGACAGCCGGCAGAACAGCGGTCCACGCCGGAAGAGAACTAAATGGATGAGGTTGGCCTGCTTTTGAAGGCATACTGGGAGCAGTTGCACGACCGGCTGGTGGAAAGCAGGGGCCTCTTGTCGGCGAAAATCGACACGCTGCTCAAAAATGAGATAGACAAGCGAGGATTTCCTGATTTTGACGAGCACAGATGTACGGCATATCGGGAGGCATCAAAGGCGTTTATTGAGGAGCGGATAGAGGCCTATAATCCGGTGGGCTTGCAGTATCTTTTCGACCCGCAGAACCGCCGTGAGGCGGCTGAGCTGGAGTTCGGGCTGGACTGGTTCGACGGCAGGGGGGAGTTTGAGCGATTGCTTGATGCGGCGGCCCACAAGACCGGGCCGGGGATTACTGACGAGCAGCTTCGCCGGGCGGCGGGGGAGTTGATACGCGAAATGGGAGCATATCCGGACCACAGCATTATTGCCGGTTACGAAGCGGCCCCAGCAACGCAGAAACTGGCTGATTACATCGCTGCGCAGGCCATAGAGGAGTTTATTTGCTGAAAGCCATTGGGGGTTGGGCAAATAAATTGTATATTATAAATTAGAGGAATCTCCGCGAATTTTGACTCGTTCAAAAGGACTGTTTTAGGACGTTTTCTATATCGAGCGTTATCGGTCCTGAGGGAGAAGTTAAGGGTGCTTAATTTAATGCCGATGGGTTGGTGTCGGCGCGTCTGGACGCGGGGCCCGACGGAATGGCAACGACAGAGGGCTGTGCAGTCTGCCATAAATTTATGGATAAAGGCACACTAAAATGGTTGGTGTTGGCGGCCATCGCGGTCTGCGGAATGCTGGGCTATAAGGTCGCCACCAAGGCATCAAAGGACGGCAAGAAAGAGGTGGTCTACGAGCGCCCGGAGCCGAGGTTCGGCGTGGTGACGGCTATCCTGTATAGCGATGACGCCCCGACCGTTCTTATCGAGGACCAGATGCTCCACGAGGGGGACACGATTCATGAAGTGAAGGTGATGGTCATAATGGAGGACAAGGTTCAGTTTGACAAGCAGGGAGAGCAGTGGGAGCAGAAGGTGCAGGAGCCGGCCAAGCCCGAATGGTGGAAGAGAAGGGGCAAGGAGGAATCGACTTAAGTTTGTGACGTTATCACTCGTCTCGGCCCAGCCCGGCGCTGGGCGGGGAGTCGTAGCCAGATAAGTCAGAGGGAGGATGGCGAGAGAGTAGCCCGTGGATTAGGAGGCGGGATGACAATTGGCATCGTAAGCTGTCAATTGTCATTTTTTTTGCGCAGCCGGCCCTGCAACAGAGCAGCCCGGTACACAATCTCCTCCTTCAACAACTCCACCGTCCCCACTTATCTTGAGACCAACGAGCTTTTGTGGCCCGCTTTTTCAAAAATTTGAGCCACAAAACTGTTTGTGGTTCATCTGTGAACCACAAAAATTAAAGCCCTTCGCAGTCCAAAATCTGGTCCCGGTCGCGGACAAGGTAGGCACGCTCGGGGAAGGTCTCCGCTATCTCGTTGGCGTCGGCGCGGTTGAGCGTATATGTGCTTTCCCACCCAAGCACCATCTTTACCGGCTTCTTTAAGCTGTCGTAGTAAATCCGCTGCCAAAGCCCTCGCCCATCCAGCCATTCCACCCTGATGGCATTGCTATCCGCCTGCCCAGCAGCCGGGGCCATCTTCTCGACATACATCGGCGCAATAGTCCCGTCCGACCTGATTACGTCAATAACGATTGCCTGCCGGTCAATGTCCAATATCTTAGTCAAAACCGGGTCAATAATGATATCCGGCACCGCCGCATCGCCGAGCACGTATTCGCTTTCCTTCTCGCCCGCTCGTCCGCCTCCGGCAGAGCGAACCACCAGCACGCCGGCCTCGCCCGCCATTTCAACACCTCTGCTGCCCGCTTTTGAGTTGCTCTCGACCCTCCAGGTGAAATTTTCAAATGCGCTGTCGCCGCGGAAAAAGTCGACCCGCTCATCAGCTATAGGCCCTCGCACATAAAGATAGCTCGCCGCTTTGACGGCTGTGTTCGTATCCGTCTGCGCAGCCGTCATCGTATCCATTGTAAAGCCGATTGCCCGTCCACGAGCATCGGCGAGGATGAAAAAAGAAACCGGCTGGCCGTCAGACGCCCCAATGCCATTCAGCCCCGCACTTTTTACCTCACTAACAACCTGAGCGCCTGCCTGCAAAAGTCCGTTGTCGCTGAACCGGATACTTTTCACGATTTTCTCGAAGACCTCACCTGCAAGGTCCCGCTCTTCCGCGGATTGAATTACCTCTATTGCGAGCTGTCTGCCTGCGGGAAGCGGGCAGACACCAAACATCACCTCAAAAGATATCTGTCCGGACTCGTCGGAATCTTTTCTTATCTTCGTCCAGTCAACGGTTAATTGTCCCACTGCAGTCCGGCCCGTCTCAGCAATTTCTCCGCCAAACCGCTCCTGCGGTGTACCCGAACTCGCCGGAGAAGCCAGCAGATAACGACAACGAGCGTATGACCGGCCGGTCTCACCACCAATTGCCAGAATACTGCTGACGGTAAAACCTTTGTCCTCATACATCCATTTTTCTTCACACCGCCAGCCGTTGCCCGAAGGCATTGAAACCGACAATCCCGAATGGCTTAGTTCGATAGGCGCCGACAGCCGGATGGTGGACCGCAGGCCCACCACCAGCCGAGCCGCCAATAACGAAATGACCAAAATAGCCGGCAGCGCAATCTTCTCGGCTACGTATCGTCCTGTCTTGTTTACTCTAACCATCCCGCACTCGTTTTTATTGACGATGGATTACTTGTCCGGCGTAGCCTTGGCGAAGTCGGATTGATGGTTGAAGCTGCGGTTTGCAAATAATCAATCCGTTCTCCGTAGCAATCCCGCCGGAGACGGGGCTACTGCGAACGATGAATCATCAATTATCAATATTGGGACTACTCCAGGGCGGCAGCCGTTAATTCGTCGACGGCGAGCCGGCCCCTGCGGATGACCCTGTAATAAAGCCACTTCAGAAAGCCGCTCGCCGCAAAACCGCAGAAAATCACCACAAACGCGACCTGCCGACTCCAGATTACCAGCCCGAAAAACAGCAACGCCCTGATAAGATGTGCGAAAGGTTTTTTGCCCCTTATGTACTGATTGATGACGTGCGCGTATCGGATTCGACTAACCATCAGCGCCGCCAGCCCCAGGGCAAGCACCGGCAGCGAATAAAGTAGCGTCTCTTCCAGCACCAGACACACCTGTGGGCTGTGCTCCGCAATGTCCGGCACGGTCTCCTGATGAAAAATCACCAAACTGACGATAACGCCAGCCGCCCCAGGCGTGGGCAGCCCAATAAAGCTCATATGAGCCGACTCATCTTCCTCGTTCTCAACGTTGAAACGAGCCAGCCGAATAGCCGCACAACTCATATACGCCGCGGCAGCCAGCCAGACGAAACGTTCGAGAAAACTGATTATGACCGGATGAATTTCTGTGAGACCCGCCAGTTCGTGCTCAAGAATTTTGAGCATCAGAAACGCCGGCGCCACGCCGAAGCTGACTATATCACATAAACTGTCGAGTTGGCCGCCAAAACTGGACGTGCTCTGGCTCATACGCGCCAGCCGTCCATCCAGCATATCCGCCACCATAGCCAACAGAATCATATAGCCGGCCATCGCAAAATAGGGCACCGTGAGCCGGTGATAAGAGAACTGTCCCGTCACCGAGACAGCGGCCTGGCTGGCAAAACTGATAGCGGCAAAACCGCACGAGCCGTTGATAATCGTAACCAGCGACGGCAGAATGGTGATGTATTTGAGCCGCTGCCTCCGCATCCGCCGCAGGAAACTTTCCTTCGCCGCCTCCGTCCTCAGCTTGGTCGGCCTCTGACTGACCGGCTTAATCGGCTCTAATTCACTCATACATACCTTACCATCGGCGTAAGTCCCGCCTTTACTTTGTCGCTTATTTTCACCAGGCACTTAATGTTATCCTGCAGCGGCACATACAGCTCGGTCCGCGAACCGAACTTTATCATACCAAATTTCTCTCCCGCCGCCAGATTTTGCCCAATTTCGGCCCGGCAGACGATTCGCCGGGCAATTGCACCGCTTATCTGCCGAACAATCAGCTTATCATAAGGCGACTCAGTCCGGACCATCCAAAGGTCTTTGGATTCGTTCACCCGCCCCGATTGCGGGTTCATTGCATTGGTGTATATACCCTGGCGGTGTGTGATTTTCTCTAACTTGACCTTGCACGGTGTGCGATTTATATGAACATCGAAAATGCTCAAAAATATGCCGATTCGCAGCGCCTTGCCGCCGATAAAATCAGGTTCGTCAACGGTTTCGATATCTGTTATCTTCCCATCCGCCGGCGCAAGCAGTATGTCTTTGTCCTGCGGCACAACCCTCTTTGGGTCGCGGAAAAATGACAATGCCCAAATAAAGACCACAGCCAGCGCTATTTCGACATATTGAACCACCCAGACCGGCGTTGTTGGATGTGCCCCGAACCACAGCACGACCATAAATACCAGCACAGCCGAAGGATAAATGACCACCTGTGGCCAACCGTATTTCGTCAGCGGAATCCTCATAATCGCGTACCCCCGCACCTATTTTGAGAAACGGGTGTAGAATAGTATTCGGCAGCCGTTTTGTCAACCAAACTCTGTCCCGAATCCGACTCTTCAATCTCAAAATAGGTGCGGGGCAGAAGATGCAAGGTTTGCCAGAGGATTGACAAAATCGGGAGTCAATGGTGTAATAACCGTATCTTTGTCGAAATGGACTGACGAATACCAAGCTCCTTAGGTACCGGTCCCAATTTTGTAATCTGAATTGCTCTGCCGGAATGCGTGGAGTTTATGACCAGCAGCAAGGAAGGAGCGAGGAAATGAAGGTGTTGTTCATCGGCGGGACGGGAATAATAAGCGCCGCGGTGTCGAAGTTAGCCGTCGAAAAGGAAGTCGAGCTGTACCTTTTCAACCGCGGACAGCACAAGGACTTTGTCCCAAAAGGTGCCAAGGTTATCAAGGGCGATATCAGAGACAAAAAGTCGGTGGCCAATGCGCTTAAAGGGCACAATTTCGACGTCGTCGTTGACTGGGTGGCTTATGTGCCGCAGCACGTCGAGGCCGACATAAAACTATTCAAAGGCAAAGTCGGCCAATACATATTCATCAGCTCCGCCTCGGCCTATCAAAAGCCACCGACGCGCTGGCTTATCACCGAATCGACCCTGCTTGCCAACCCCTTTTGGCAGTATTCGCGAGACAAAATCGCCTGCGAAGAGCGCCTCTTGGCTGAATACCACGACAATGATTTCCCGGTAACGATTGTCCGGCCATCGTTCACATACGGGCCAACGGTGATACCCGCAGCCATTAACAGTTGGATAAAACCCTGGACGATAGTGGACCGTATGCGCAAAGGCAAAAAGATTATCATTCACGGCGACGGCACTTCGCTATGGACGATGACGCACAACACGGATTTTGCCAAAGGTTTTGTCGGGCTTATCGGCAACACACAGACCATTGGCCACGCATTCCACATAACATCCGACGAAGTGCTGACATGGAATCAGATATATGAGGTGATAGCCAATGCCGCAGGAGCAAAACTAAAGCCGGTCTATATCCCCTCTGATTTCATCGCCAAAATCAATCCCGACATCGCCGGCACTCTGTTGGGCGATAAATCCTGGTGCGCCGTCTTCGACAACAGCAAGATAAAATGCTTTGTCCCCGACTTTGCCGCAACGGTGCCTTTTGCACGGGGCATAAAACGCTCGATTGAGTGGTTCGAATCGGACAAATCCCGTTGCGTGGTGGATGATGATTACGACCGCTTTATGGACCGCGTCATTGAGGCCTACGAACAGGCGATACCCAGGTGAGACGGCGACGAGCGTGGTGATTCGCGCAGGGGAGGCGGCGACGGCTGATTACCTGACTAACTGCAGACCTGCCAGGGCGACAAATTTGTCCTCGACGACCTTGAAGATGCCCTCAAGGCCGGTCACTGCAAAAATGCCCTTTGTGGCCGGTGCGACGTTGCAGAAGATAAGCTGATGGCCAAAGTCCATCAGCAGCTTCCTGAGCTTGAGCAGCTTTGACAAGCTCGATGAGGTTATGATGTCAATGTTGGAGAAATCCATCACCACGTCGCAGTCGCCTCTGTCTCTGACAATGTCGGCGACGGTCTTCAGCTCATCGCCCATCTGCGGTTCGGCAGGCACGTCAACGAGAACTATTGTGTCAGACCAGTTCTGAATACCCATTTCTCGCATCCTCGGGACACATAAAAATCCGTTCATTACAGCCAACTATCTATCGGCACCCCTCTGGGGCGGGTTAAGCAAAAAAATACACGAACCTAACCCCACTGTTTACAAGGGGTTAAGTCCGGGCGTTGGGCATTCGATTGGCCGGTAAACAGTTGACTTTTGCGTCTAAATTGGGTGCCTAAGAGGGTCGATATAGCGTATAATATGGAAGATATGAACATATTAGGTATATCAGCGTTTTACCACGACAGCGCCGCCGCACTCGTGCGCGATGGCCGAATAATAGCCGCTGCGCAGGAAGAGCGGTTCACCAGAAAAAAACACGACAATCGATTCCCGATAAATTCGGTTGATTATTGCCTGCAGGAAAGCAGAATCGATGCCGAGCAGCTCGATTACGTCGTCTTCTATGAGAAGCCCCTGGTGAAATTTGAGCGGCTGCTCGAAACGTATATCGCATACGTGCCGCGGGGATTCGGGCAGTTTCTGATTGGTATGCCGGGCTGGCTCCGACAAAAATTGCACCTGCCGCGCGAAATGGATAAGGCGCTAAAGCACAAGTACAAAGGCCGGTATCTCTTTGCCGAACATCACGAATCGCACGCGGCAAGCGCGTTTTTCCCCTCGCCTTTCGACGAGGCGGCGATTCTAACGCTCGACGGCGTGGGTGAGTGGACCACCGCCGCCTACGGGACGGGCAGGGGCAATAAGATTGAACTCACGCACGAGATAAAATTCCCGCACTCGCTGGGGCTGCTGTACTCGGCTTTTACATACTTCACCGGCTTTAAGGTCAACTCCGGCGAATACAAGATGATGGGCCTTGCACCATACGGCGAACCGAAATACTACGACCTGATAATGAAGGAGCTGATTGATATAAAGGAGGACGGGTCGTTTCGGCTGAATATGTCATATTTCCCATACTGCCACAAGACGGTGATGGTGGGCAGGAAATTCGAAAAGCTCTTCGGCGGGCCTGCACGCAGGCCGGAATCGCCTTTGACGCAGCGAGAGATGGATATGGCTGCCTCGATACAGATGGTGTGCGAAGAGGTGATGTTGCGTGCGGCCAAATACGTGCATCGACAAACGGGCCTGAAGAACCTTGTCCTGGCCGGCGGCGTGGCGCTCAACTGCGTCGGCAACGGCAGGATATTGCGTGAAGGGCCTTTCGAACACTTATGGATTCAGCCGGCTGCGGGCGACGCGGGCGGAGCAATTGGGGCGGCGCTATTGCTATGGTTCCAACTCTTAGGCAACCAGCGAAAGACCGAGCACGCGGACGAGCAGAATGGCTCCCTGCTCGGCCCTGCCTATACCGATGAGCAGATTCAGCAGTTTCTGGACACCATCGACGCAAAATACCACGTCTGTAACGACTTCGAGCAGTTGGCCGACAAGGTCGCGGATTTGATAAACCAGGGCAAGGTCATCGGCTGGTTTCAGGACAGAATGGAATTTGGGCCGAGGGCGCTCGGAAACCGCAGTATCATCGGCGATGCCCGCAGCGAGCAGATGCAGTCCGTAATGAACCTCAAAATCAAGTTTCGGGAGTCGTTCCGGCCTTTTGCCCCCTGTGTGTTGAAAGAGGACGTTGACAAGTATTTCAAGATGCGACAGGAAGAAGACAGCCCCTATATGCTGCTGGTGGCCGACGTCAAAGAGGACAAACGTCTGCCGGATAATCCTGCGAGCAAAACACTCAAGGGACTTGATAAGTTGAAGGTCAAACGAAGTATCGTGCCGGCCATTACGCACGTCGATTACTCTGCCAGGATACAGACCGTCGACCGCCGGCGCCATCCCAAGCTTCATCGCTTAATGAGCCGATTCAAGGAAAAGACGGGTTGTCCCGTGATTATCAATACGAGTTTCAATATTCGAGGAGAACCCATTGTCTGCTCCCCTGAGCACGCATACAGGTGCTTTATGGCGACGGATATGGACGTGCTGGTTCTGCAGAACCAGTTGCTGTTTAAGAGCGAACAGCCGCAGGCAAAACAGCATCAGGTCGATGAGTATATGGCTCAATTTCAGTTGGATTAACTCGAAAGGCGGATATTGTGTCGTTGGTTGAGATAAACTGGAACCCCGAAAAAAGAGAGCTTCACAAGTTCGGCCTGATAGCCATCGTGGTGCTCAGCGCCGCCGGGCTTATCCTTCGATTTGTATTCGGGGCCGCAGGTATTTGGGCCGTGCTGCTGGGTGCAGCGGGGTTGTGCATATTCCTCATTACTCTTGCTTCTGCCAGGGCCGGGCGAATAATCTATCTCGGCCTGACCTTTGCCGCCCTGCCCATCGGCTTTGTGATAAGCGTCCTTCTGATGGCGGCGTTCTACTTTTTCGTATTGACGCCGGTTGGACTTGTTTTTAAACTGTTAGGCAGGGACTTGCTAAATCGAAGGTTTGAGCCGGATGCCCCTACGTACTGGACGCCCCGCCAACACGCCGACGACCCCGAACATTATTTCCATCAGTCCTGACAAAATGGAGTTGACAAATGACAAAGACAAACGACCGAAAAGGCACTGATTTCGCAAACCTTTCACAGCAAAAACGCCCGAACATCATTTCCGAGTTCTGGTTCTTCCTCAAGCACAACAAGAAATGGTGGCTGATGCCGATACTGCTGATACTGCTGCTGCTGGGAATACTCGTCGTCCTGGGCGGCTCCGCCGCCGCGCCGTTTATATACACCCTGTTTTAGCGAATATTCGTGCCGGGTTACCTGAGCCGTGCTGCAATGTTTGGGTCCAGCGCTATTGCCTTTTGCTGCTCAATGTCGGCTTCCTGCCACAGTCCCTGTCTTCTAAGAAGCGATGCCATCTCAAGATGCAAGGCCGGGTCGTCCGGGATTGCCTCAATCCCTTTTCGATAAACTCGCTCGGCCTGCTCGTACTTGCCCTGCTGGATGAGAATCTTGCTCAGATTTGTGTAGGCCTGGACATATTTAGGGTCAAATCTAATCGTTGCGGCGAAGTATCTTTGTGCCTTTTTCCACTGCCCCTTCTTCTGATATCCTACGCCGGCGGCATAATTGGCAACTGTATCTGCTGGCATAATTTCAATCGCCCTGGTGGCATGTTTCAGGGCCGAATCGATATCCCCCAGCGCCACCTCCATACTGGCAAGGGTGGCAAGCGCCACGTGGTCGTTAGGTACCTCTTCGGCAATCAGATGATACTGCACGCCAGCGGCATAAGTGTTCTTCTTGCCCTCCAATAGCAGCCGGGCGAAGTTCATTCGCAGCCGCCGACGGTCGGTGGTGTCAAACTTTATCGCCTGCTCGTATTGCTCCAGGGCCTCGTCAAGTGCGTCCGGGCCGATGCCGTCCCTGAGCCGCTCGGCCTTTTGCCTCCAGATATCCACTATCTCGTCGTGGTACGCCTGATTGACGAATGGCTGTCTTTCGCTAATGACTCTGAGATTTTGCTGCGTTATGCGAAGGTTATCATAATTCGTAAAGGCCAGCAGTTTGGCACACTCATCTTCGCTCGGCAGCCCGGCATCTTTGCTTTTCTGCGTCTTTATCCTGTCCGGCAGGATTCCCTCAACCAGGTCAGATACCGTCCCGGCGAGCAGATAATTGCCCGAAAAATTAAGATGAACGTGCTCGAAAAAAAACTCGAAACCGGGGCAGGCCTGGGGGCTTCTCTGCTCAAATACATCGGCGGCGTCAACAAGATAAACGCCCTGGTCTGTCTTGCCCGCGCCAACCTCGCGTATAATTCGGTTGATGTTCGAATCCGCACGGAACCGCAGGGTATCAAGGTCCATCGCGCGAGTGTAACTTTGCCTGGCTTTATCAAACTGCCCCAGGTTCCACTGGCACCGCCCCAGACGAAACTGCAACTCGGCGTAAGTGTCGTCAATCCGGGCAGCGGCAAGATAATCCTCAATGGCGCCTTTGAAATCTCCGGCTCTTTCGAGCTGCACACCGTTCTGGTAAAAATTGTCAAACTGTTTCTTTTGTTCGCCTATGTCCGGCCGATGCAAAGAGGCAAGCGGCGGACAATCCTTCAGATTCACCGCAACAGTCGAAATGATGGCCTTGGCC
>CAYUIL010000004.1:0-2935 GCA_964444715.1 uncultured Pirellulales bacterium
GGCCATACGGGGGCGGGCCGGGGATGGTGATGATGTGCCAGCCGGTTTTCGACTGTTTCGAGCACGTCGAGAAGCTGGCTGCTGATAAAGGCCGGGTGATACTGCTTAGCCCACAGGGTAAACCATTCACGCAGAAAAAGGCCATCGAACTAAGTAAAGAAAAGGGATTGATTTTGGTCAGCGGTCATTATGAGGGCTTCGACGAACGAATCGCAACCGGGCTCGGAGCGGAGCAAATCTCAATCGGCGATTATGTGCTTTCGGGCGGGGAGCTTGCTGCGATGGTAATTATCGACGCGGTGGTGCGCTTATTGCCCGGTGCGCTGGGAGATGAGAGTTCAGCGGAGGACGAAAGTTTCAGCGAATCGGCGGGAGGCGGCTTAGAGTATCCGCAATACACGAGGCCGGAGGAATTCAGGGGGATAAGAGTGCCGGATGTGCTGCTTTCAGGCAATCACGGCGAGATTGAAAAATGGCGTCGAAAACAGTCGCTGGAACGAACGCGTCAGGTCCGGCCGGACCTGTTGAAAAAGGAAAAGTGAGGTGAAAAATGAACGGCAAAAATGTATCAAGGCGGATTATTCTGAAATCAGGACTTGCAGTGCTTATTGGCGGGTGCTCATTGCAGGCAACCAAAAAAGGAGAAGAAGAGATGAGGGCGGCGAAACGCGATATCCCTGTTGGGCTGCAACTTTGGACGGTGCGAACTGAGTGCGCAAAGGATTTCCCGGGGACGATAGCAAAAGCTGCGAAGATGGGTTACAAGGGCGTGGAGTTTGCCGGCTATTACAACACCAGGGCACAGGACCTTCGCAAGATTTTAGACGACAACGGATTACGTTGCAGCGGGACACATACGCGGCTTGATACGCTGACGGGCGATAATCTGGCAAAGACGATTGAGTTCAACAGGATAATAGGCAACAAGTTCCTGATTGTGCCGTCATTGGACCAGAAGAAACACACGACCAAGGCGGCGTGGTTAGAGACCGCAAAGGTTTTCAATGAGCTGGCGGGAAAGGTCAAAAAAGAGGGTATGCAGGTCGGCTATCACGCTCACAGGTGGGACTTTACGCCGATTGAGGGCGAAGTGCCGTGGGACATCCTTTTCGGCAACACCAGCAAAGAAGTGATTATGCAAATCGATACCGGCAACACAATGCAGGGAGGCGCAGACCCGGTTGCTTATCTGAAAAAATATCCCGGCAGGGCTACTACCATCCACCTGAAAGAATTTTCCGCCAAAAACCCGAAGGCGCTCATCGGCGAAGGGGGCGTCAAGTGGAAGGACGTCTTCGCGATTTGTGAATCGACCGGCGGGACGCAATGGTATATCATCGAGGAGGAGTCGGGCGCATATCCGCCGCTGGAAACCGCCGAAACGTCGCTGAAAAACTACAGGAAACTGCGGAGCCAAACTTAGCAAAAAATCGCTTGTTATCACTGAGAAAATGAGTATAATGCCCGTTTCTTATGGTGGGTGTAATCCCCACGGCAGAACCCATCTTGGCTGGTTTTTGGCGAAAATATAAGTATCAGGAGTTAGAAGGTGAAGACAGAGTTGCTTGACAAGGTCGAAGGCAAGTGCCTGAAGAAGGATATACCGCATTTTGAAATCGGGGACATGGTGGACGTTTCCTGCCGGATAAAGGAAGGTGACAAAGAACGGGTCGGCGTATTTTCAGGGACGGTAATCGCCCGCAAAGGCCGGGGAATAAATGCAACATTCACAGTCCGAAGGATAGTGGCCGGCGAGGGCGTTGAGCGAATATTCCCGCTGCACTCGCCCAATATCGTTGATATCAGGGCGACACGAAGCGGCAAGACGAGAAGAGCCAAGCTATATTACCTCCGCGAGCGGACAGGCAAGGCGACCAAACTGGCCCAGGAGCACAGTGAACATACCGTAGCAAGCTAATTAACCACAAAGTCACAAAGACACTAAGAAAAAAATAAAATAAAAAAACTTTGTGTCTTGGTGTCTTAGTGGTAAAGAGGATTTCCGAAATTGCTCGGCTTAATATTCCACAGAAGTAAATTGATTTGTATATTTGGGTGAGTTACCGAAATCTATTTTAATTCGTTCCTCGATGCCGTGTTTCACTTTGATCATATCCTTCACTACACATTGCTACAGGCGACGTCGGTATACTTCAAACAGATAATACGGCCCTGGTTCCCAATTTCCTCGCTCTATTTCCAAACAGGCCTTGTATGCCTCCTCATACCTGCTGATTAAACAGTATTGATTCACCTGATATAACTCGCACGCGCCGTTGCATGACAATGGCGAACATTCAAAGAAATCGCTTTCGGATTTACTCACAACGTCAAATCCAAGGAAATCATACCTTGAGAGGTCCGCTTTAAGGTCTAATGGCACTGAAAATTCCTGCGCAACACCATCACGAAACCTTAGAGGGTACAATTTGTACGCATATAAACGATACGTTTTACAGTCCTTTTTTGCTACCTCCATCGCAAACTCCTCTGTATCGAAAAATCCAAGCTCATTGTGTTTCCACTCGTCTATCCAGCCCTGCGGACCTGTCGCAATGCAGTCACTCACGCTGCAAATCTCTTTGATTTCCTCACCTTTGAGCCACTCAGGTCTCGGGCAAGAAACCTTGGGAAAGAATCCAACGAATTTTGCTATCGGCAATCTCATAACAATGAGTAATCTAGCTCTCCAAATCAGGGCCCTTGAGCATCCCACATTCTCCCTTACCTGTATTATTTGTCAACGTCCGTTTCCTTTTTCTCTCTTTACGATCTCGCGCCCTTTCTGGTTGGAAAAACTGCGTGCAAATGGCAATAATTCTTGGTTAAATAATGAATGATGGCTATATTTGACTTTATATTTAATCGTAAAAAACTTTTTGCGAACATTAAGCTGCTCGGCAAGTGGGGAGAGCGGCGGTGCGAGAAATTCCTC
>CAYUIL010000004.1:3035-33775 GCA_964444715.1 uncultured Pirellulales bacterium
GGCCAACGCGGCCCAGCCCACATCCGCCATTACAAAAACGCCTTCCTAAGATAATGCCTATGAACCTTATAGATACGCACTGCCATTTGACCTTCGAGCAATTTGGCGGGGATGTTAAGCAGGTAATCCAGCGGAGTATCGCCGCGGGGATTACGGGCTGGATAACGGTCGGGACGGACTTGGCAGACAGCCAAAAGGCGGTGGAATTAGCAGCGAGATTCGAGAATATGTTCGCGGCAGTGGCGATTCATCCGCACGAGGCAAAGTCGGCAGACCAGGCAGCAATTGCTCAACTGAGGGAACTTGCCCGGAATCAGAAGGTGGTCGCAATCGGGGAGACGGGGCTGGATTTTCATTACAACTTCTCAACGCCGCAACAACAGCAGGAGTGCCTCATAAGGCATCTGGAATCGGCGAATGAATTGAACCTGCCGGTCATAATCCATTGCAGAGAGGCATTTGACGACACGGTGGAAATCCTCGAGAGCAGCGGGGAGGGCATAAAGAATATTGTTTTTCATTGTTTTTCCGGCTCAGTGGAGCAGGCAAAGATTGTTCTGGAAAAGGGCTGGTATATTTCGCTGACGGGTGTTGTAACATTCAAGAATGCGAACAAAACAAGAGAAGCCGCAAAGCTCGTCCCCATTGACCGATTGATGATTGAGACGGATGCTCCGTATATGTCGCCTGAGCCGATGAGGAAGCAGAAGGTGAACGAGCCGGCACTGCTGGTGCATACGGCTAAAGTTGTAGCCGAACTGAAGGGAATGGAATTTACCAAATTTGCCGAAGCGGTTACGGCCACGACTAAGCAATTTTTTGGCCTGCCGGATTTGGTATGAAGGCGAGAAAGTTGCACGAATGGGATTTGTCTTACAAAGAGGCAATAGAGATACAGCGTCGGTTGGCAAGGCAGGTGCGGTTTACCAAGATGAAGAAAAAGCCGACGGTTATTGCCGGGCTGGATTGCGCATTCAGTAAAGACGGGCGGAGGATAGTTGCTGCGGTTGTGGTGATAGAGCTGCCGAGTTTCACAGTTATCGAGACGACGACGGCCACACGAAAAGTCGATGTCCCGTACATACCGGGTTTATTGTCGTTTCGGGAGGCACCTGCGTGTATCGACGCTATCGAGAAACTTAAAGCCAAACCGGACGTTTTTGTTGTGGATGGTCAGGGTATTGCACATCCGAGGCGATTCGGGATTGCTTCGCATATAGGGGTGCTGGTGGATAAACCCACGGTTGGCTGCGCGAAGAGTCGGTTAATTGGCAGTTTCGAGGAGCTGGGTCGGCGTAAGAGCAGTTATAGCCCGCTGATGGATGACGACGAAGTGATTGGCGCGGTTGTTCGGACGCGGACGGACATAAAGCCGGTTTTCGTTTCGGTGGGGCACAAATGCACGCTGGCTGATGCGATAAAAGTTGTTCTCAGATGCACGACAAGGTATCGACTGCCTGAGCCGGGTCGTTTGGCGCACCAATTAGTCAGCAAGGCGAAACTAACAGCGTAACAAGCAGCGCCTATCGAGTAAGCTTCACAATCAATTCTCTGCGGTCAGGATATTGCTTCAGAAGTTCCGCTCTGTCTGCCTGTTCGTGGTCGGCGAAGTCGAAGCCGGGAGCGACCGTGCAGCCCATAAGTGCGAATTGCCCGTCATCTTTGACAAAAGCCCCCTGCCATACGCCTTTGGGGACAAGCACCTGAACTTTTTGCCCGTTGAGGACATCGTGGCCGAGCGTTATGAGTTCGGTCGAGCCGTTGGGGTGTAGTTGTAGCGTTGTTACAGGGTCGCCGAGATAAAAGTGGAACATCTCATCGCTTTTGAGTCGATGCAGGAATGAGACGGTATCGGCTGTGAGCAGATAGAGGATTGCAGTGCTGATGTTACGGTCGCCGGAGAAACCAAGAGGCAGTGCTGCTTTTTTTATTTGTTCTGCGGCACGGTAGGTTTCGACGTAGTAGCCACCCTCCTGAGGCAATGGCTTCATACTAAAAAGTTGTATTATCTGCTCGGCGGTCATTTGTCCGAGACGATTTTTGCGGATTTTATAATAACCGGCTCGACGGGGACGTCTTGGTGCATATCTTTGTTTGCGGTCCTGACCTGTGCGATTTTCTCGACGACATCCATACCCTCAACGACTTTGCCGAAGACGGCGTAGCCGGGATTTCGCGGGCCTGAGTAGTTGAGAAAATCGTTGTTGACAAGATTGATGAAGAACTGGCTTGTGGCGCTGTTAGGGTCGTTGGTTCTTGCCATAGCGACTGTGCCTCGCCGGTTCTTGAGACCGTTTTTGGCCTCGTTTACGATTGGCTCGTGGGGGGGTTTTTGCTGCATATCAGTTGTGAAGCCGCCGGTCTGAATCATAAAGCCGGGTATGACCCTGTGGAATATGGTTCCGTCGTAGAAACCCTCCGAGACGTATCGCAGGAAATTAGCGGCTGTTACAGGCGCAGCCGTTTCGTTTACCTCTATTACAATTGCACCTTTTGTGGTCTCAAGTTTCACCATTTTGGGCCCCGCAACATTTTTCTTGTCCACCGGGCAGCCGGATGCAACGAGCATCGCAGTCGCCACAACCGGCAGCCAGCCAATCCATCTTTTGTCCTGCTTCATACAACACCCGCAAGTAACCAATGGCTATTCCCACTTATGCTTTCGCATAGATTCCATAATCATATCAGCGCATTCCATTGCGGCAAGTCCTTCTTCGGCGCTCACCTCGGGGCGGAGGGTACTGTCGGCGACGGCGAGGAGGAAGGCCTGCTGTTCGAGACGGAGCGGCTCGGCATCATCTACGTCGAGTTTTTCGACGTGGAGCAGGTCCTGCCAGTTTTGCGTGAGAAGGGCGAAGGTGCCGGCCTTTTTGAGCTGTCTTATTTTTTCGACGACATTTACATTGGGGGCGGCTTTGACGACGACGCCGGTTTTTTTGAGGTAATCGACGCTGACGTAGGCCTGCCGGCTGAAGACCCTGACCTTGCGTTCGGTTTTGAGGGCGAGGCGCGAGGCGGTAACATTGGCTATGCAGCCGTTTTCGAAGGTGATTCTGGCGTTGCAAATATCCTCGGTGTTGGGGTCGATTACGCCTATGCCAACGGCTTCGACTCCTGTGACCTTGCTGGCGGCCAGCGACAGGATGATGTCGATATCGTGAATCATAACGTCGAGGACGACGCCGATGTCGGTTGAGCGGAAAGGATAAGGGCTGATTCTCGCCGCCTCGATAAACTTTGGCTCGATTCGGAGGCGTTTGATTGCCTGAACGACGGGGTTGCAGCGTTCGGAATGACCGACGGCGACGAGGCAGCTGGTTTGCTTAGCGAGCTCGACGACGGCTTTTGCCTGGCCAACATCGGATGCGAGGGGCTTTTCTATGAGGACGGGAATACCGGCTTCTACGAGTGGTTTTGCCAGGGCAAAGTGCTCACTGGTGGGGGCGGCTATGGTAACGGCGTCAACCTTGCCGATAAGTTCGGCGGCGTCGCGGATTGCCTCGCAGTGGTATTTTTTGGCCAAGCGTTTTGCCTTGTCGAGGTCGATATCGACCAGGGCGACAAGGTTGCTTTGGGGCAGTTCGGAATAGACACGGGCGTGGATTTCGCCCATTTTCCCTGTGCCTACGACAGCGGTGCGAAGTTTATCCATAGGGGAAAAAACTCCTGACCCCTTTTTCATTAGTCCCTGAACGTTTCGAGATACCTGCCGAAGCGATGCTCGCTGCTTCTGATAATGGCGTCGAGCATATCGCGGACATTTTCATCGAGGCCTTTTCCCGCGGCCATTTCCTTTGCCTTTTGCAGCAGGGGCATCTTGTCGTCGCGGTAGAGGCGTTTATAGGCGTCATAGATTGCCTGCTGCTGCTGCTGGTTAAGACCTGCGCGGTCGAGGCCGCGTTTATTGACGCCGCGTATTCTGGGCGGGTAATGGCCGCTGACAATCAGAAAAGGCGGAATATCCCTGTTGATGCCGGCCAGTCCCGCGGCGTAGCACCACCTGCCGATGGTGACGAACTGGTGGAGCAGGACGACGCCTGAGAGCCAGACGCCCGTTTCGATTTTGCAGTGGCCGCCCATCTGACTGAGGTTGCTGACGACGATTTTGTCTTCGAGGATGCAGTCGTGGCCGATGTGCGAGCCAACCATAATGAGATTATCGCTGCCGATTTTCGTAGAGGCGTCGTGGTGCATACTGGGATGAATGGTAACCTGTTCGCGGATGACATTATTGTCGCCGATTACCAGGTCGCCGAGTTTTGCATCGGGGCTAAGACTGAGGACTTGTGGTCTGCCGCCGATGGCGCAGTGTGAGAAGAAGTGATTACGCTTCCCGATTTGGACGTTTTTGTAGATGACGACGTTGGCTTCGAGGACTGTTCCTTCGCCGATAACGGCGGAGCTGCCTACGAAGCAGTTAGGCCCGATTACGACGCCGTCCTGTATCTGTGCTCCATCTTCAACGACTGCGGTAGCGTGTATCTGCTTCATTTTGACATCCTGTACAAGAACAGCTTTTCCTGTTTAACACCCTATAGCTTATCGTTGTCCACGAGCATAAACCTGATTTCGCATTCGGCGACGACTGTCCCGGCAACCATTGCCTTGCATTTGCACTGAGCGGTCCTCGTATGGCTCTTGACGGTCTCGGCGGTAAGGATAAGCTGGTCGCCGGGGACGACGGCCTTGCGGAGTTTGACGCCGTCCATACTGAGAAGGACGGCGAGTTTGCCGGTGTGCTCAAGGCGCTGGGCAAAGAGCAGGCCGGCCAGTTGCGCCATTGCCTCGACAATCAGGACGCCCGGCATAATGGGCGTGCCGGGGAAGTGGCCCTGGAAGAAGTGCTCGTTGAAGGTTACGTTTTTTATGCCCTTTATGAAGCTGTCACTTTCAAGCTCGATTACCTTGTCAACCAACAGAAACGGATAGCGATGCGGGAGAATTTTGGTGATTTGGCGGATATCAAGCAGGGCGTCGGTGCCGAATTGGGCGGTGCGTTCCTGTCGCTCGGCGGCTTCGTAGAGTTTGTGGATGAGCTGCTGGTTGAGAGAATGGCCGCTTTTATAGGAGACGATTCTGCCTTTGACGGCCCTGCCGACCAGCGCGATGTCGCCTATGAGGTCAACGATTTTGTGTCTGACGCACTCGTCGGGAAATCTGTAAGAGTTTTTGATGGGGCCGTCGGAATCAATAACGAGAATGTCCCTGGGCGTCAGGTGCATGCCCATTCCGTGCGCCTGGAACTGCCTGGCCTCGACTTCAAGCAGAAAGGTTCTGGCGCGAGCGAGGTGTTTTTCGAAGCAATCGGGGGTGAGCCGGCAACTGAGGATTTGCCTGCCGATTCCAGTGTGTCCGCCGTAGTCGAGGTCGTATGTAATATTGAGTGCGTCATCGGAATAAGGCAATGCGTAGATGGAGGCGTCGCCTGCGGTGACGATAACGGGTTCTTCGATTGCGAATTCATGCCGCGGCGTCTGCTGTTCGACGAGGCCGGCCAGATTGAGCGTTCTGAAATACTCGCTGCTGGAGCAATCCGGGGCAGGCATCTCGGCGCCGTTGACTTCGATAACGAGATTGTCTATTTCGAGTGCGTTGACGGCCGCCAGACAATGCTCAACGGTTTCGATGCTGACGGGACCCTTTCTCAGGGTGGTGCGACGCGTTCGTTCGGCGATATTGGGGGCAATGGCCCTGATGCGGACGGGCTCGGCTATATCTGTGCGGACGAAGACCACGCCGGTATCGACGGGTGAAGGGCGGAAAACAACAGTCGCGTCCTTGCCGCCGAACAGGCCCTTGCCGTTAAGTGTCGTTGGGGTGCCAATTGTCTTTTGCAATTTCAAGTTTATCTACCCTTCCGGCTACGGCGCGGCGATTCCAGTTTTTTGACGCGTTCTTCCAAATCTCTAACTGCGTCTTCATCGGCCTTCGCCGCGACGAGTGCGGACAACTGTCTGAAGTGCTCAAGGAGTTTGGGAAGTCGCAGCGTGGCGGCGATTATGCGAAACGCTTGTTTTATTTCAACCGGAGGCGACCCGAACATCCGTTTGCCGGCCTGGATGTTGGCCATAACGCCGCTCTGGGCAGCGAGCATAACACCGTCGCCCAGTTCGACGTTGTCGGCCAAGCCGACCTGGCCTCCGAGGACAACGCCATTGCCGAGCTTACAACTGCCCGATATGCCCACCTGGCCCGCTATCAGACAACATTTGCCGATTACTACGTTGTGGGCAATATGAACGAGGTTATCAATTTTTGTGCCTGCGCCTATTCGGGTTTCGCCGAATTTGGCTCTGTCGACGCAGCAATTGGCGCCTATTTCGACAAAGTCCTCGATAACGACGATGCCATTGTGGGGTATGAGCCGATGCGCTCCGTCGATTGATGCGTAGCCAAAGCCGGTGGAGCCGATAGCGGAGTTGGCCTGAATGACGACGTTATTTCCGATGATGCAGTTGTGATAGATGACGACGTTGCAGTCAAGCCGGCTGGCGCGGCCGATTCTGGTGTTCTCGCCGATTTTACAGCCGCCGGCAATAATCGTGTCATCGCCAATCTCAACGCCGTCATCAATGACCACATACGCGCCCACGGAAGCGCCCTTGCCAATCCTGGCGCGCTGACCGAGCCTAGCGGTTGGGTCAACGCCGGGCGCCGGTGGTTTGAGCTTTGGGGCGAAAATCTCCAGCGACTCTATGAGGGCTGCATTAACATTGCCGACCACCAGTTGAGGCATAGACAACCCTTCGATAGGTTTTACGACTATTACTGCTCCGGCTCTGGAGCTTTTCAGCTCAGCGAGATGTTTGTCGCTGGCCAGGAAGGTCAAGGTGGTCTGGTCGGCAGAGGCGATTGGCCCGACCGCGCGAACGGCGCCGGAGCCGGCACCGAGCAGCTCGGCGCCGAGCCATTTAGCCAACTCTTTGACCGTTAGTTCCATAACTCGTGTTCCGTGACTCGGCCCTCGTGGCTCGAGCGATGAGACACAAGCGACGAGCGACGAATTCGCCTACGGCGAATTCGCATCAATCTTTGCCAGGACGGCGTCGGTGATATCTTCGCAGCCGGCGCTATACAAAACCTTCTGTGTGCCGATATCACCTGGCTGCTCCGGCTCGCTTTTCTCGAACACCAAATCGAGGCCTTTTCCCTTGGCAACTTCCGCGGTGGCCTGGACGACGTCTTTGAAGAGCTGTTCGAGGACGGTCTGCTGGCGCATATCCATCAGCTGCTTGAAGTATTCCTGCTTCGCTTGGAGTTGGCCCCGTTTTTCGAAGAGCTCCTTCATCAAATTGGAATAATCAGGACTGCCGGGTTTTAGTGTCTTGAGGCCGGCCTTATCGGCGTCGATTTCCCTTGAGAGTTTTTCAAGTTCGGCTTCCATTTTGTCACCTTCGGCGGTGAACTCCTGCCGGTACTTGGCATTGCGTTTACAATCCTGGAATATTTTGCGAGCGCTGACGACGCCGATTTTGAGGCACGGTGGCACGGCCGTCTTGGCCGTGTCTCCACGGGCTGGAAGCCCGTGCCACGTCCCAAAGAGAACAAACAATAATGTCATTAGCCCCACAACAACAATCGGTCTTAGCTTCATAATCCATCCTTTCTTATTGATTATTGATGACTGATGATTGATTATTGCGAACAACGGACGCAGCGGACAACTGCCGGTAAATCATCAATTATCAACAATCGATTATCAATCCATACACAGCAGACATTTTACGGTCGATTAGAGATTTAGCAAATACCTTTTGGGATTGGATTCGCTGCAGTTCTGCGGTGAAACGGATTTGTTTAGAACAGGGTTCCCACAGAGAAGCTGAAGGTCTGGGTTTTGTCGCCATCGCTTTTCATCAGGGGTGCTGCGAGTTCAAACCGCATAGGGACCGGCCCGAACCACTGCGGTATCATTATCTGGATGCCGGTGCCCGCGCCGACACGGTAGCCGCCGGTATCGATGGCGCCGCTGTCGACGAAGAACAGCAATGCGACATTGTCGCTGAGGACGGGGACGGTAACCTCGGCGTTTGCGAGAAATATCCAGTCGCTGCCGATGGGATCTTTCCGCTCAGGTGTATTTGGCTCAACGTTTGTCTGGAGTCCTCTGGTAGAGATGCCACGGTATTCGAAGCCGCGGATGCCGAAGGTGCCGGTGCCGCCGGCGTAGAACTTTTCAAAGGGCGGGGCGTTACTTACAACGGTAGCGGCCAATAATTTGGCGGCCAAGACGGTTTTGCGCTCGGCCAAATCCTCGTTAAGAGTGAAATACCTTCTGTAGGTCGCGTTTGCGATGCCGAAGGTGTGGTCGCCTGTAACCTGTTCATAACCGATGTCGAAGTTGTGGCCGGCCGTGGGACTGAACCTGCTGTCGGTGAGGTCTTTGCTCAGCCCCAGCCGGACACCGGCGAGAAAATTGTCGCCCTTGACATCCTTTATTTCGATTGGCGCTTCGTCGTCAATGTTCTTGACCTTTACACTTTCGGCGCGGAATCCAATTGCCTTCCGCCATTTGTCCGGCTCACGTTTTTCGAGGCCGACAAAGCCCTTGGTTCTGCCTTCGTCGTATGATTCCCGCCATCTTCCCCAGCTTGAGCCGGACACATCGAGCGAGGTGGGTTTGTCATTGAGGTATGGCTCGGTGAAGCTGACTGAGTATTGGCTCAATTCGGTGCCCGGCTGCAGAGAGATTCGCAGGGTTTGTCCTGCCCCTCTGAATGCTTTGCCGGTGATAAAATCCCCGAAGCTTTTGGGCGTGTCGGTGATGTCGAAATTTCTCTGCTCGAAGGTAAGCTGGCCCATAATACCGGCGTCGCTGCTGACGCCGGCGCCGAGCATAACCATACCGGTTTTGCCTTCGATGATGCTGACCTGGGCGTCTTTCTGGCCGGGCGCCTTGCCCGTCGGCGTGATAGTTGCACCGTCGCGCTCGGTGAGCAGCATCTGCTGGATATTTTTCTCAAGGATGCCTTTTCCGTCGCCGCGGGCGATATCGGCGTTGTACCATTTGCCCGGCTGAAAGTCATACTCGTCGAGTATCCGCCGAACGACCTTGTCTTTTGTCTGCTCGTTGCCGGTGATTATTATCTGGCCTATGCGAAATTGCTCACCTTATTTTATCGTGTACTCGACGGAAATGGTTTTGTCGGAAACGAACTTGATACCTCGTTCGACCTCGGCGTTTATGAAGCCGTTTTCCTTGTAGAGCTTGACAAGGTGCTTTGTATCGGTCTCGGCCTTTTGCTCGTTGTAGGTCTGCCCATTCTGGAGCTTTAACTGTTCGTAAAGCTTTTGGTTATCGAAATGCCGGTTGCCCGCAAAGATGGTTGTATCGACCGAATAGGCGACGCCTTCCTCGACGGCAAAAGTGATGCGGAGCTTGGTTTTGTCGGCATTGAACTGACGTTTGGCCTCGACTTTGGCGTTGAGGAAGCCCCTTTTCTGGTATGCCTGCTGGAGCTTGGCGACATCCTCGGCAAGCTCCTCTTCCCGGTAGTATTTCGAGAAGAAAACCCAACTGCGTGCTCTGGTCTTGATTGTTTTTTTTAGCTCGCCTGTTTTAAGGGCTGAATTGCCGCTGAATTTGACCGCATCAATCTTCACTCGCGGGCCTTCCTTGACGGTATAGACCACCTTGCCGACGGATAGTTTCTCGGTATCGAGCGAAACCTCAACATAGGGGAAACCATTTTTGCGGTAGAACTCGATGATGGTGGTTGTATAGGTCTGAGCAAGAACGGGGTCAAGGTAGTCGCCGACCTTGAAGCCGAGTTTATCCAGCAGCTTTTTGTGGCCAAACGCCTTATTGCCGACGAAATCAATCGACCTGATGATATTTTTTTCGACGACGACGAAGGTAAGCTCGATGTTCCCATCGGCCGGCTTGGTGTTGTAATAGCAGTATCCGACGCCCTTAAGTTCGGCTATTCGCTTTGTATCCTCGGCTGCGACGTCGGCGTTGAATACGTCGCCCTGGCGGCTGCGCACCTTTGCGAGGATTTCAGATTCCTTGACGCTGACGTTGCCCTCAATGTGGATGGCGGCAATGGTCTTACCGGAATTGTTCGCATCAGTCGCATTGGCTGGCTGCGCGCAAACCAGAACGAAGGCCGCAAAGCAGATGACGGATAACGGATGACGGATGACGGAAGTTCTCCGCCCTCTGCCTTCTGTCATCTGTCCTCTGTCTTCTGTCATCTGGTTAAAACGGCGCTTCTTCCTTTGTCGGCTCCTGCTGCAAAGCCGTGGATGGCTCGCCCGCAAATGATGCATTCCCAAACCTAATGAATTTTTCCAGAAAGACGAGACCGACTGTGCCAGTCGGGCCGTTGCGCTGCTTGGCGATTATTATTTCAGCATTGGGCTTCTCGTAGGGGTCATAGGGTGCATCCGGAGGCTTTTCACCCACATCAAGCGCTTCTCGCCGTTTGTAATAATCCTCTCTATGCAGCAGCAGCACCACATCCGCATCTTGCTCGATACTGCCGCTCTCCCGCAGATCGCTCATCCTCGGACGATGGTCTTCTCGCCCTTCGGGCGCACGGTTGAGCTGACTAAGCACAACAACGGGTATATTCAGCTCGCGGGCAAGGGCCTTGAGGTATCTCGATATCGTCGTTATTTCCTGCTGGCGAGATTCGACCCGGGTGCCGAGATGCATTAACTGCAGATAGTCGATGATGACGCAGCGGATGCCGTGCTGGCTTTTCAACCGCCTCGCCTTTGCCCGCAATTCCAAAGGCGTCAGTGTCGAGGTGTCGTCGATATATATGGGTGCGGCCGATAGAATGCCGCAGGCGTCTATCAGCCGACGATGATGGTCGGTGGAGAGCATTCCCTTGCGAACAAGCTGACTTTCGACCTGACTGACGCTGCAAAGGAATCGCTCCGCCAACTGCTGCTGACCCATTTCCAAGGAGAAAATGCCTACGGGCGTTTTCTCCATTACGCCGAGGTTTTCAGCGACGTTGAGCGCCAGGGCGGTTTTACCCATACTGGGTCTGCCGGCGACGATAATCATTTCGCCGTTTTGCAGGCCGCAGGTAAGCTGGTCGAGCGAGACGAAACCGGTGGCCAGACCCGTAACGTGCTTGCCATCTCGTTTTTCGATAAGCTCATAAGCGCGGGTAACGAGGTCTTTAATTGCAAAGGCCTGTCCCGTGGTGCGCTTGTCGGTGATTGCAAAGATGCGTTGTTCGGCCTCATCGAGTTTCTGGATTGATTCGCCGGTGGGGTCATAGGCGTCGTTCAGTATTTCGGTAGCGCTCTGTATAAGTTCGCGAAGCAATTGCTTGTCTTTTACGATTCCGGCGTAATAGACAATGTTGGCGGAACTGGGGACGGAGTTGAGGATCTTGCCCAAGTATTCGACGCCGCCTGCCTGTTCCAATTGTTTGCGTCGTTCAAGCTCGTCTCGCAGCAGCACGCCGTCGATGCCCTCGCCTCTGTTTTTCTCGTAAAGAGCGATGACAGCATCGTAAATCAACTGGTGCTCAATCCGGTAAAAGGAATCGCGGTTAAGCATTTCGACGACCTGGCTGATACAGGCGGGGTCGATAATCATCGAGCCGATGACGGCGGCCTCGGCGACAAGCGATTCAGGCATAATCCGACTCGTTAAGGCGGCCGTCGTTCCAACTGGTGATTTAGTAGCGCTTGCCTGCCCTCGAACGCCGTTGTTGGGGGCTACCGTCTCGAGACGCTTTCGCGTGGGCTTTCCCGTATTTTCCTTAATCGTGCCTGCCATAGTACCGCTTTCCTTTGTCGGTCAGGAATTGTAGAGGGGCAGACCCCAACTGTCAAACGTTGTTTAGGGTAACAGATTACTGGGTAATTCCTTCGTGGGGTAAAAACTTGACTTTTAGGAGGCGGGTCGATACGCTGGCGGAGGTCTGAACCCCCGCCGTTTTGCTTCGCAAAAGCGAAGCAACGGGGGTCACCAATCGGTGTAGGAGAGTAACTTTTAGAGTACTTTCGGGCATTCAGCCGTCGGGTCGGCTGCACATAGGCAACTACTTCGGCGCAATGCGCCAGCATATCCAGATGCAGCAGGGCAACGATTGCTTTTTCTTTATCGCTGATTATCACGCCCTTACCAGCGGCCCATCGCCGAAGGAAATCGCTGAATTTACGCTCAACGTTGCAATGGACTACATAGCGCTGGGGCTGGATACGGACAAAACGGTCTTCTGGCGGCAAAGTGACGTGCCGGAGGTTACGGAACTGACGTGGCTGTTGTCGTGCGTTACGCCGATGGGGCTTTTGCACCGGTGCACAAGCTACAAGGACAAGGTGGCTCAGGGGATTAGCCCCAATCACGGGCTTTTTGCGTATCCGGTTTTGCAGGCGGCGGATATCCTTATATATAAGAGCGACGTGGTGCCGGTGGGGGCCGATCAGAAGCAGCACATCGAGATGACTCGTGACATCGCGGGGTATTTCAATAATACATACGGCGAGGTTTTTGTCCTGCCGCGTGATTATATTATTGAATCGGTGGCGGTGGTGCCGGGCATCGACGGGCGCAAGATGAGCAAAAGCTACGGCAACACGATTGAGATGTTCGAGCCGGAAAAAAACATCAAGAACAAGGTGATGAAAATCGTTACCGATTCGACGCCGATGGAATCGCCGAAGGACCCGGACAAGTGCAACGTCTTTGCGCTTTTGAAGCTGTTTGCATCGGCGGGGGAAATCACGCAATGGGAAGAAAGGTATCGCAAAGGCGGGACGGGATACGGCGAGGCGAAGAAACGCTTAGCGGAGCTTATCGTTGAATACTTCAGCCCCTTTAGGCAAAAACGAACCGAGCTTGAGAACAATCCCGACTATGTCAGAGAGCTTCTGGCCAAAGGCGCCCAACGCGCGCGGGCCGTCGCGGACGTTACACTTGAACAGGCGAGAAAAGCGGTGGGACTGGGCAAGTATTATGGCAGATGAGCTTGTTACAATTGCAGAGTATCCCGATTCGATACAGGCGGAACTGGACAGGCAGCTCCTTGAAGATTTTGGGATAAGGGCTGTGGTCCTGAACCAGAACGCCGCTAATATTTGCCTGGCTCCAACGCTGACACTGGTAAAGTTGCAGGTTCTGGAAAGCGACGCGGTAAAGGCAAAAGAGATGCTTGAGGAACAGGGGCAGGGCTACGAAGCAGAAGGGATAGATGAAGTTGATGGAATGGACGAATTAGACGAGCCGGACTGGTCGCCGGAGCAGGAGGAGCAGTAATTGGCTGATTATCGCGTAAATCTTGAAATCTTTGCGGGACCTCTGGACCTGCTTTTGTATCTTGTCCGCAAGGAAGAGGTGGACATTTACGACATACCGATAGCCAAAATAACGGACCAGTACATCCGTTATATTGAGATACTCAAGCAGCTTGATATCGACGTGGCGGGTGATTTTTTGGTGATGGCGGCGACTTTGATGCAGATAAAGTCGGCGATGCTGCTGCCCAGCGCCCCGGGCGAGGAGCTTGGCGCCGAAGACCTCGCGGACCCGCGCGCGGAGCTTATCCGGCAACTGCTCGAATACAAGAGGTTCAAGGACGCTGCGAACCTGCTTGCTGCTGCGGCTGACGAGCACGGCGAGCGGTTTGCCAGGCCCAATACGGTTATCGAGCAGTTAAAGCCGACCGCTGAGCCGGCGGTGAACCTTGACCAGATAAGCATCTGGGACCTATTGGAGGCCTTCGACGCAATTATGGAGGCGACGGGCGCAAAATTTGATATGAGCCACATCACGGATGATACGCCGATTGACCTGTATCAGATAGAGATTTTGCACCGGCTGCAGATGGAAGGGCCGATGAGTTTTGGGCGTATTTTCGAGAATCGAGGGCCTCGGCTGATGCTGGTGGGATTGTTCCTTGCCATTTTGGAGCTGATAAGAGAGCAGTTGATATGGGCGGAGCAGCCGAAGGGCACCGGCCAGATTCATCTGCGTGCACTGACCGAAGTGCCGGCAGAGGAGGCGGTGCGCAAGGCAATGCTCGCAGCCGAGGCGGCTTCAGGGGTCAATCAGACTTTGGCAGGTTCAGTCGAGGCGGAAGCAAGCCCGCAGCCGCCCATACCGATTGCGGAGCTGCCGGTTCAGGGCGAAGCGAAGCAACCAGTTGAAAAGTTGGAGCCGTTGGGCGACCAAACCGGCAAATAGAAAAACGCAATTAGCGTTTGACAGTGCCGACTCAACCCTATAGAATCGCACGCACCTTAGGCCAAGTTTAGAAAGGAATCAGAAATGGCTGGCAATGTGATTGAGTTGACCGACGCGGATTTCGATGAGGTGATTCATAAATCGGATATGCCCGTTCTGGTGGACTTCTGGGCGCCGTGGTGCGGCCCATGCATAATGATGGCGCCCATCACCGAAGAACTCGCAAAGGACTACGCCGGCAAGGCCAAGATTGGCAGGCTCAATACCGACGAGGCCCGCGACAGCGCGATGGAGTTCGGGATAAGCGCGATACCCACCCTCATCCTGTTCAAGGACGGCCAGGTCCAGAAGAAATGGGTGGGCCTGACCAGCAAGAAAGAGCTTGCGGCGGCCATAGACGGACTGCTGTGAATTAAGAATTTAGAATTGAGAATCAGGAATTACAACGCACCATTCTTGATATCATCGTTCAAAGTGCATCAGTTAACGGCTTATTCCACCAGTTGGGGTCGCGGAAGTAGTTCTTCAGCATCACCGCGGCATTGACGCCGTCGCCGACGGCGGTGGCAAGCTGCATAGCGGCGCCGACACGGCAATCGCCTGCCACAAACACGCCGGGGGCGCTGGTCCGCAGATACGCGCAATCGCACTTGATGAAGCCGGCCTCGGTCATCTCGACAAAGCCCTTCAGAAAGCCGGTATTGGGGACCATTCCGACGAAAATGAAAACGCCGTCACAGGGATAGCTTTCTTCTTTGTTACTTTTCACATTCTTTAGCCGGATGGATTCAACTTTGTCTCTACCCTCGATGGCGGTCGCGACTGTGCTGTATTTTATCATCAGGTTGGTGTTTGGCTCTTTAGTCTTTGCGAGCAATTCCTCCTGAAGGACCTTTGTCGCGCGGAATTCATCCCTGCGGTGAACCAGCGTTACCTTTGCGGCGAATTTGCACAAGTGAAGGGTTTCTTCGAGAGCGGTGTTACCGCCCCCGATTGCTACGACGGATTTACCTTTGAAGAAGGGTGCGTCGCAGGTGCCGCAGTAGCTGACGCCCGCGCCGGCGTTGCGGAAGCGGTCTTCGCCCGGGATACCGAGTTTGCGATAGTCGCTGCCGGGTGCGAGTATGACTGCCTTCGCTATGTATTTGTCGTTGTCGCAGGCGATTTCGATGTCGCCATTGGTGAGTTTTCGCAGTGCGGTTACTTCGGCTCCTGTTTTGATTTCGCCGCCGAAGGCCAGAACCTGCTTTTGCATTTTTTCTATAAGCTCGACACCGCTTATGCGTTCGAAGCCGGGGTAGTTCTCGATTCTGTCGGTGCTGTTGATTTGGCCGCCGGGCATAAACTTTTCGAGCATCAGTGTTCTGAGCCGGTCTCTGGCGGTATAAAGCGCCGCCGCAAGACCTGCCGGCCCTGCGCCGGCTATTATGCAGTCATATCGTTCAGCCATACTTGAAAACCTTTCATCCTTCAAAAAATGCTCTCGATTCTCCTTATATTCGCTGCCAAGTCGCAAAGCCGCCGGGTTTTTTGTATAATCCGTTCGTCTTCGTAGTTTCTTCGGCGTGTAAGAATAACACAAGATGAGCGATAAAGGCAAAAGAGTTTTTGTTGCGCTAAGCGGCGGAGTTGACAGTTCCATCGCCGCCGCGATTCTGCTGCGGGAAGGTTACGATTGCGCGGGCCTGTTTATGATAACCCACGACGACGCACAAAAGGCCTTGTCCCTGGCTGAGCAGGCGGCTAAGCAATTGGGGATGGAATTGTATGTTTTGGACGTTCGCAGCGACTTTGAGCGGATTATCGAATACTTCTGCGACCAGTACAGGGCCGGCAGGACGCCCAATCCCTGTGTGGTGTGCAACAAGACAATCAAGTTCGGCAGGATGTGGGAATTTGCAAGAAGCAATGGTGCGGAACTGCTCGCGACGGGACACTACGCGAGGGTTTCGCCGGCAGAGGGCGGCAAGGGACTTTTTCGCGCGGTCGACGAAGCAAAAGACCAGTCCTATGCCCTGGCGATGATGGACAGGTCGATGCTCGACCATATCATTCTGCCTGTGGGGCAATTCACAAAGACGCAGACGCGGCGGATGGCCAGGGAGCTGGGGCTTGTTACGGCCGGCAGCAAAGAGTCGCAGGAGATTTGCTTTATCCCAGACAACGACCATATCGGCTTTCTCGAAAGCCGGTGTCCGGAGCTGATTAGCAAAGGCAGGGTCATTGACAACAAGGGGCGCCTGCTGGGCGAGCACAGCGGCATTCACCGTTTTACCATCGGGCAGCGTCGCGGTGTGCGAATCGCTATGGGGCAGCCCTGGTATGTTGTGAAGGTCGATGCCCAAACCAACACCGTGACACTCGGCCCCAAAAGCGAAGTTATGCACAAGAAACTGCTTGCCAGCAACGTAAACTGGCTGGTCGATGCGCCTGGCTCGGCCTTTGGGGCTTTGGTGAAGATTCGCTACAACGCCAGGCCGGTCGACGCGACCGTGCTGCCGGAAGGCGGCAAGGCAAGCCCGCCTTACGCCCGGCGGGCAAGCGTTGAGTTCGACGAGCCGGCGGCGGCAATTACGCCGGGGCAATTAGCTGTTTTTTATGTCCGGCAAGGCACCAATATGCGAGTTGCGGGGGCTGGCTGGATTGAGAAAGTGCTGGATTGACAATCACCCCAGCCAGTGCAGATAGCCCATATTTACAGACCCCGTTAGCCGTTACAATACGAGAACTACCTCATATCGCAATGCGTAAGTGCTTGATAATACGATGGTTATGGGGAAGAACGCCTTTGCCTAAAAATTTTCGCATCCGATAATGTTTTTTTCTTGACACGACTGGGGTAAATCTGGTAAACTTGGAAGTGTCAAGAGTGGTCACAGAAATGTGTAGTTAAGCTGGCTCCCTCGTGAGGAGGGTTAAGCCAAAAAAGAAGAGAAGCAGTTGCGTTAGTTTGCATTGGACAGGCACAAGGTTATAAAAAGGTGAAAGTCAATTTAGTGCTTGTTTAATGTTGTTCGAGACAGGCGCAATATGTGCACGAAGAGAGTGTTTGTCGAGAACGACGTGACTTTTTGGCTTGTTGCCAATTAAGTTGAAGAGAGTAAATAACAAACGAAGAAGGAGGAGTAGATTATGTGTAAGAAGTTGGTTTCACTTTGTGTTGCATTAGTGTTAGCTCTGAGCTCGCTTGCCTATGCTGAAGGTGACTATTATGAGTTTTTGTTGGGCAGTTGGGAAGGAACCGGCCTCGATGGATGGACAAATGGGAATCTGGAGGGTTATACCGGCGGTGCAGGTTACACTGGCGGAAACCCCTGGTGGGTCGGTGACCCCACTGGCTATGCTCCGACAAACACAGCGCCCAGTTCCGGCGTGGGAACGCTAACCCCCGGAACATCTACTTATGGCGCTACAGAAGGCTCCTACAGTCTCCGTATGGAAACACCGGAGACCTGGTGGAACGAGATAATGGTCATTGATTTGACCGCAGTAGAAGCTGGCGTGGAAGCGTTCTTTGATAACGACTATTTTTCAATAGACATCGGACATTTGGCTTCCGATTGGGCAACAAGTGGTGGTGCGTGGCAGGGACAGGCATACAATATCGCCATCGTTGCGGAGGTCAGTGACCCAATGTATGCAGTGGATACGGCGGAACCATTGAGAGGTTGGTGGCAGGCAGAGTTCATCGCCTCGGACTGGAATTTCGTTGACGACCAGAAGAACTATAATTGGTACTATGGTCTGCTGAAGGATAAGATCGCGGCGGATCCCAGTTGCCTGGCGATCATACTCATCGAGAAATGGGTTGAGAATTACCAGGGGACCTATGGACCCGGCGGGGTTTGCTATCTTGACAATGCGATGCTGATTCCTGAGCCGGCGACGATAGCACTGCTGGGTCTGGGCGGTCTGGCCTTGATTCGCAGGAAACGCTAATTTGAGCTGCAACACGAAGCATTAGGCAATTAGTTGGTATTAGACCGGGGCCTGTCCCGATAGTTCGGGGCGGGCCCCGGTTGTTTTTGGGTAACCACGAGGGCGCTCGGCGAAGGCGGATGATACCTCTGAGAGAAACCGAGAACGCCGGGCCGTAGCCGGACGGAGCCACAAAGGGAAAAGAAATCAAAGTGCTCTTTAGAAAAGACCCACCGTCATTTCAACCCGGCCAAATCCCTCTGCGAGCAGGTGTATTTGTGCAGCCATCACAGGATGCTGGAGGCAACACAGAGATTATCGGGCGTGCCAGCCGAAACAAATGACACGGCAGAGCCGGGGCAGCAACTGTCTTAAAACAGGCCTCAAAAGCGAAGTTATGCACAAGAAACTGCTTGCCAGCAACGTAAACTGGCTGGTCGATGCGCCTGGCTCGGCCTTTGGGGCTTTGGTGAAGATTCGCTACAACGCCAGGCCGGTCGACGCGACCGTGCTGCCGGAAGGCGGCAAGGCAAGCCCGCCTTACGCCCGGCGGGCAAGCGTTGAGTTCGACGAGCCGGCGGCGGCAATTACGCCGGGGCAATTAGCTGTTTTTTATGTCCGGCAAGGCACCAATATGCGAGTTGCGGGGGCTGGCTGGATTGAGAAAGTGCTGGATTGACAATCACCCCAGCCAGTGCAGATAGCCCATATTTACAGACCCCGTTAGCCGTTACAATACGAGAACTACCTCATATCGCAATGCGTAAGTGCTTGATAATACGATGGTTATGGGGAAGAACGCCTTTGCCTAAAAATTTTCGCATCCGATAATGTTTTTTTCTTGACACGACTGGGGTAAATCTGGTAAACTTGGAAGTGTCAAGAGTGGTCACAGAAATGTGTAGTTAAGCTGGCTCCCTCGTGAGGAGGGTTAAGCCAAAAAAGAAGAGAAGCAGTTGCGTTAGTTTGCATTGGACAGGCACAAGGTTATAAAAAGGTGAAAGTCAATTTAGTGCTTGTTTAATGTTGTTCGAGACAGGCGCAATATGTGCACGAAGAGAGTGTTTGTCGAGAACGACGTGACTTTTTGGCTTGTTGCCAATTAAGTTGAAGAGAGTAAATAACAAACGAAGAAGGAGGAGTAGATTATGTGTAAGAAGTTGGTTTCACTTTGTGTTGCATTAGTGTTAGCTCTGAGCTCGCTTGCCTATGCTGAAGGTGACTATTATGAGTTTTTGTTGGGCAGTTGGGAAGGAACCGGCCTCGATGGATGGACAAATGGGAATCTGGAGGGTTATACCGGCGGTGCAGGTTACACTGGCGGAAACCCCTGGTGGGTCGGTGACCCCACTGGCTATGCTCCGACAAACACAGCGCCCAGTTCCGGCGTGGGAACGCTAACCCCCGGAACATCTACTTATGGCGCTACAGAAGGCTCCTACAGTCTCCGTATGGAAACACCGGAGACCTGGTGGAACGAGATAATGGTCATTGATTTGACCGCAGTAGAAGCTGGCGTGGAAGCGTTCTTTGATAACGACTATTTTTCAATAGACATCGGACATTTGGCTTCCGATTGGGCAACAAGTGGTGGTGCGTGGCAGGGACAGGCATACAATATCGCCATCGTTGCGGAGGTCAGTGACCCAATGTATGCAGTGGATACGGCGGAACCATTGAGAGGTTGGTGGCAGGCAGAGTTCATCGCCTCGGACTGGAATTTCGTTGACGACCAGAAGAACTATAATTGGTACTATGGTCTGCTGAAGGATAAGATCGCGGCGGATCCCAGTTGCCTGGCGATCATACTCATCGAGAAATGGGTTGAGAATTACCAGGGGACCTATGGACCCGGCGGGGTTTGCTATCTTGACAATGCGATGCTGATTCCTGAGCCGGCGACGATAGCACTGCTGGGTCTGGGCGGTCTGGCCTTGATTCGCAGGAAACGCTAATTTGAGCTGCAACACGAAGCATTAGGCAATTAGTTGGTATTAGACCGGGGCCTGTCCCGATAGTTCGGGGCGGGCCCCGGTTGTTTTTGGGTAACCACGAGGGCGCTCGGCGAAGGCGGATGATACCTCTGAGAGAAACCGAGAACGCCGGGCCGTAGCCGGACGGAGCCACAAAGGGAAAAGAAATCAAAGTGCTCTTTAGAAAAGACCCACCGTCATTTCAACCCGGCCAAATCCCTCTGCGAGCAGGTGTATTTGTGCAGCCATCACAGGATGCTGGAGGCAACACAGAGATTATCGGGCGTGCCAGCCGAAACAAATGACACGGCAGAGCCGGGGCAGCAACTGTCTCAAAACAGGCCCAAATTAACAATTAAAGGGCCATCGGTTTGGTGTCGAAGTAAGTTGCGCTTATACTTTATATGGATTCCCGCAACACCCGACACAGAACTCGCATCGTCAACCGGGGAGGCAGTTGACCTTTGGGACATAGGGTAAGCGGGGAAGACAAGGGAAGTTTCCAAAAATTTCGAGGGAGAGCAGCAAGTGCATTCAATACGAGAATCGAGACGGAGCACACAAACTATGAGCGCCACTGCCGCAACCAAGGACAGGCGGCGGGGAGTAACCCTCATCGAAGTGATGCTGGCCGTTCTGATTCTGGCGATAGCCCTGATTGGCACATCATCCACGTACGTCACGGGAAGGCGTTTTATTGTCGACCAGCGATACTACCGGGCGGCTGCACAATTAGCTTCCCAGAAGCTTGAAGAGCTTGAGGCAAGCAGTTACGACAACATCGGCGATGTCAATGAAGTGGAAGACCTTTCCGTTGACGGCTTGGCATACCAGAGGCGCACGCAGACGGTGCTGACGGCAACACCCACGGCGGAGGTGCCCAAGCCCTGCAAGAAAGCCACGGTGACCATCGTATGGTCGACTGCAGGATGCCAGCACCAGGCGCGTCTCGTTACCTATATAGGACCCTAATCTATGCGCAGAACGACGATAACAAACCGGGCTCGTCTCGGCCCCGCCCAGCGCTGGGCGGGGAGCCGTAGCCGGGCAGGATTAATCCGCCCTGCGTATGGTGGATTAACCTTGATAGAGTTGATGGTTGCCATCGGCGTTGCAGGTATAGTGTTCCTGGCCACAGCCCTCGTTCTGGTCTTTGGACAAAAGTCATTGAACCGCGGGTGGCAGCAGGCGAATCTGCAAAGGGACGCCTCATACGCGATGCTGAAAGTGAAGCAGTTGACAAGAAGCGGCAACCGGGCAGAGATTGACGAAGACGGCCAGGGAGTAAAGATATACCACAACACGGGGTGGGTGCGGTTCTGGTTTGTCCCGGCCCACAAGGACCTGCGATACCAGCTTGAGGGAGAGCAGGAGCATACGCTTCTCGACGGCGTTGTGGATGCCGCCACTTTTGAGGTGGACTCCACCACCCACAAAACGGTGACGGTTGGCTTTGAGCTGGAGGACGGCGGCTGTGAAACCCGGCTTTCATCAACGACATTTATGCGAAATTACATAGGGACGTGAGGGGGACTGATATGTCTATAAGAGAAACTCGTCTCGGCCCAGCCCAGTGCTGGGCTGGGAGCCGTAGCCGGAAAGGGCTTGTGCTGCCGGCGGTAATAATCATTGCCGTCCTATTTGCAATTATAGGCATGGCAATACTCACCCTGGCCGAGCAGGAGGTAATCCTGACGAGAATCGAGCGCAACAAGGCCGAGGCCTTCTATCTCGCCGAAGCAGGCCTGGCAAAACTGAGCGAAACTCTACAGACCACGGTAGTGGGTGATTTGAATGAGGTCCAGGAGGGGTCGATAGAACAGGGCGATTATCGCGTCGAAATCGATACGAACCAGAACCCCTGCTATGCGATTTCAACAGGCAAATCGGGTGTAGCTCAAAAGAAAATCCGCGTGCGGGCAGCTTTCCTGGCGCTTCCTTTCGAAAATGCAATCTTTGCGATGAACAACAGCGGAGGCAGTTGGGCCTTCCAGCTAAGAGGCACCGGCAATCCCGTCGCCAGCGGCGGCGGGGAAAAGGGAGGCAAAGACATAATCAACGGCAACATCTTTGTGGACGGAGACGCCTTTTTGTACGAGGAAAGCACCATTAATCAGGCACCTGCGCCAAATAGATGGGACCTCCACGGAGACGTCGATGCGACCGGCAATATCTCCGTCTCGGGCAGCGCTCACGTATCGGGTGCGACTAATCCCAACACCGAGGAACCTCCACCGATTGACGTAACGGCGATGAACTACGCGGTGAACAACACTCACAACGTGGCGCAAATCTTTCTGGATGCCGGTGTTACTTCAGGAACCCTGCCGAACGGCAATCCGCTGCGAGACATTTTTGTGAAAAATCCCTCCGATAGAGGCACAGAATGCGGTTCCACGGTCGGCGACGACTATTTCCTTGAGCCGGTTGCTTGCCAAGGCGGAGGAAGCCAGAAAGAGTCAAAAACCTCTCTTCACCTGGGTACCGACAGGGTCTATTACGTGGACGGGGACGTGTGGGTCCATAACAAGACAACATACGGCTTCAATGCGGACGGAAAAGTGACAATCGTCGCGACGGGCAACATCCACATCTGCGACAACATAATATACGCAGATTCCAACAGCATACTCGGCCTGGTGGCTCTCGGCAAATATGACGCTTCAGGCAACCGAATCAGCGGAGGCGATATCTTTTTCGGCGACCCGCGTTTTGGGACGATGTATGTCGTTTCAGCGATGATGTTTGCAGCCAATGATTTCCTCTACAATGCCGACGCTGTCAGCCGTCAGTCGGCGGAACCTACAACGGGATTTATTATCAACGGCAGTTTTGCTGCGATGGGCAGGGTTTTGATTGAGCGGGACTGGTACACCAAGGGCAGCGGAACGAGCAGCACGGCCAGAGCGGCCCGGTATGATTCCACAACCGGCCAATGGATTGACTCCCTGACAGGGACGGTCCTGACCTCAACGGAGATTGGCACTATAAAGCATTATCAAATGATTATCAATTATGACGACAGGGTCAGAAGCCAGGAGACCCAGCCACCCGGTCTGCCGCGAGGCGGCGGAAAGATTTTTATGGGCTTCTCAAACTGGGAAGAACTGTAAAGAACTCTCAATTTCCCCGACAACAGATGGCTCGATTGCTATATGGCACGAATATCTATAAGGCAAACTCAGATGTTAAGAAGAGAAAAAGGTATTGTGCTGACCGCCGTGATAATCATTGCCATTATCTTAGCCATAATGGGGATTAGTATACTCACCCTTGCCGAACAGGAAGCAACCCAGACCAGAATCGAAACCAACAAGAACAAGGCCTTCTATCTTGCTGAAGCCGGCATGGCAAAATTGAGCGAAACCCTGAATAAGCCGCTGCTGCTGGGTGATTTGGATACGACACTGACTGGCTCGATAGAAGGATGTAGTTATCGCGTTGTGCTTGATGCAAACAGCAGCCCCTGCTATGCGATTTCAACAGGCACATCGGGGACAGTCCAAAAGACAATCCGCACCCAGGCAATTTTTCTGGCGCCTCCTTTCGATAACGCCATTTTTGCTATGAACAATAGCGGCAGCAACTGGGTCTTTCAGCTAAGGGGCACCGGCAATCCCGTCCCATACGGAATGATTCCGGGTGCGGAAAGGGGCGGCAAAGACATAATCAGGGGTAACCTGTTTATTGACGGAGACGCCTATCTTTACGAGCAAAGTTCCGTAAATCCAGCCCCTGCGCCAAACCTGTGGAATCTAAACGGAGACGTCGGGGCTACCGGCACCATTAACGTCCTCGGCAGCGCTTCCATATCAGGTTCAAGAAATTCACATGCCGAGGAACCTGCGTTGGTGGACATTACAACGATGGACTACGCACATAATAATACCCATGACGTGGCACTAATTTTCCAGTCAGCCGGGATTACTTCAGGATACCTGCCTTCCGGCAATCCGCTGCGAGATGTCTTTGTGAAAAATCCCTCCGACAGGCCCTCTCAATGCAACAGCACGACCGTCGATGACTACTTCTTCGAGCCGTCCAGCGGCTTTGTGACCGGTGGCCCTAAAACCGGGGACACACCACTTCACGCAGGTAACGACAGAGTCTATTATGTTGATGGCGATGTGTGGGTAGCAAGTAACCCAACATACGGTTTCAAGATGGACGGAAAAGTAACAATCGTCGCGACGGGCGATGTCCATGTCTGCGACAACCTGGAATACAAAGACGCCAACAGTTTGCTCGGACTGGTTGCCCTTGGCCAGTATAACAGTTCCGGTCATCTAACAAGCGGCGGGAATATATATTTCGGCGACCCGGTTTGGGGGAATATGTCCATCTTTTCGGCGATGATGTTTGCAGCCAATGATTTCCTTTTCAACACCGATGCTATAACCCGTCGTTCTGCGGAACCCGACTCGGGATTTACGGTCAACGGCAGCTTTTGCGCAATGGGCAAGGTCTCAATCGACCGGGACTGGTACACCAAGGGCAGCGGCCACACAGCTACGGCCAGAGCGGCCCGGTATGATTCCACAACCGGCCAATGGGCTGACTCCGAGACAGGGACAGTCCTGACCTCAACGGAGACCGGCACTCTCAGGCATTATCAAATGATTATCAATTATGACGACAGGGTCCGAAACCAGATGACCCAGCCGCCAGGTCTGCCTCGCGGTAACGGTAGAATTTTTGCCGGATTCTCAAACTGGGAAGAACTGTAAACCTCCGTCCCGCGTCATGCGACCATCCTCGCAATACGCACCACGCGATACGCAATACACGAAAAGTGCTCCCACCCCTTTCCCCTCTCAATAGAAATACTTGAAGGTCAGGTCAACATCCCAGGAGTCGGGCGGGCCCTTTTGCTTTCTTAAAGTTACCTTGGTGGCCTGAAGACCCGACCAGCGGAGCTGAATTGTGGACAGGAACCTGGCGGCCTTTGTTATGTCAACGTCCTTGAGCATCACGTTGGCGGACTGGCTTTTCTGACCCTGGGAGGTAATGATTGTGCCGGACGACAGCTTGTAGTTGCCGGCGGGAATGGAGCAAAATTCGGCGGTTTGCTGGACGGCGGTGGCGTAATCAAAATCAGACGATGCGCCTTTTTCCTTGGTGAAGTTCAGGCGTTCGGGGTCAACGACGAGCAGCTCTTCAATAAGCAGTTGTGCCTTTTGGTACTGGTCTTTATCGTCGCTGAAGTTTGCGCGGCTATTGGGCAGGTAGATGCCCCAGATAACGGCCGGCCAAAGGGCGGCGATAGCAGGGACAAGTATGTAATAAAATATCGGGTTTTTATATATGTCTTTCATACGCTGTTCTCAGGTTACTTTTTGGGTTCAACGGTTACACTGAAGGTGCCGCGTCCGCCTTCGGAGCTGATACGCTGCTGGAGGACGTTTAAGCCGGTCTGTCTGAGGGCCTCGAATACTCTCAGGGTGCTGTCGGCACCGGATGTCTCGCCGGATATAGTGATGGATTTGTCGGTTATGGCGACGGACTCGATATTAAGCCCGGTATCTGCCGCACATTTATTGAAGGCCTGAAGCACCAGGGCGAGTTTCCCGGCGACGACTTCCTCGCCCGTGAGGGACAGCGACCCCTTTTGGGCATCCTTGATGCGTCGCAAGGCGGTGCCGAGGCGTCTGACGGCCTCTTTGGATTTGTCCGGCGCCGGCTGACCGAGCATAACCGCCGAGTACTCCCCGGCGAATTTCCCGCAAAGGCCGGCACGATACTTGTTGACCTGCAGGGCCTGCATCAGACCGAAGATTCCAAGGGCAAGCATAAGGATGACGGCGGCGGCGCTGAAGAACTTCAGGGTCTTTTGCAGGCGAAGCTTCCTGCCCTGGTAGGGCATAAAATCGCTGCGCCAGTTTGCATTCTGTGGCAGGTCGAGGTAAGCAATCGCCGCGCCGTAAGCGATTGCAAATTCGACCGGGTCGGGACAATCGGTCAGGTCCTCGGCAGACAACCTCGCCGACTGTATTATGTTGATGCACTCGGTTTGAATGGCAAGTTTTTTGGCGATATCATCACAGTTCACCGAATTGGCGGCATCGAAGACCTCAAGGCGGTTAATAGGCCCGGCGGTCTGGAGCAAGGCGGTGGTCATAGAAACCTGCCTTGCGAACAGCTCGTTTCTATTTTGTGCGCTCAGCAGGAAGGTTCGCATCGCGGCGGGCGGCGTAGGCGATATGGCCTGCCAGGGCAAAGAGACAGGCGTAATAAAATAGCCGTTTCGCCGGGAGAGCAAGGCAAACAAGGGGCGTGCCTCGGCAGGCAAAGAGACGTTCCGGCAGACGAACCTCGCCAGGCAGTTCACATCCGGCTCAACGCTGACAGGGTCGAGGTTATTGGCTTGCAGGGCAGGGAGCAGCTCGGCGAATAGTTGCTTTTGGGCGGTGAAGACGCTGAGATTTGAGCCGGTCTGGTCGGCGGAGTCTATCTTGAAGGCAATTGTGACGTCTGTTGCGTCGGTACCGAGGGCCTCTTCCGTATCGAAGCGGACCGTTTGGGTGATTTTTCTGACGTCTGAAAACTCGCTGTGGACGCTGTGCTGCATAAACATCGCGCAATCTAGGGCGACCGCTGTTTCAGCGAAATTGAGCTGTCTTTCGGCACAGACGGCTGCGATGCGCCGGCCGAGCGCCTGGAAGTCCGATTGTTCTGACTGCTCGAGCGAGACGCTGAAGCAGCCGGCGAAGTTTATGTCGCGGCCCTCGACGGCGAGGCAGACAGCCGTAGCGTGGTCTTTGGCCAGATACATTCCCAGATAATTACTCTGCTGCAATTTAAGTCCTGTCCTTTCTACACTTTTTATTGATTATTGGTTATCAACTGATGACAACCATATTCATCAATAATCAATTATCAATCATCATTTCCTTCGGGTCATCCGCTAATTACGGCGATTCGCTCGATTTTGTCGCCCTCCTTGAGCACAACGATAACAGCCGATGCTTTTGCCACGCCGCTTGCAGCGGTAACGCGGATTGCAAACACGCTGCTCGCTGTAGTGATGTAAGGTTTGCATTTTTCTATCTCGACGGAGAATCTCAAAAGCTGCTTCTTCAGCTCTTCGATATTGGTGAAGGGTTTTTCCCTTCTTTGTTTTATGATTTCGGCTGCGATTTTGTCGGCGTCGCCGCCGAAGGTGAAGGCGGCCTCCAGCACCTGCCTGGGTGCGGAGTTGATATTGACCTGGGTTGTGCCCCACAAGCTCATATACTTGAGGGCCGACTCTTCTCTGCCTTCGATGGTGGGGGCGGCGAGCATTTCCGTGTCAATGAGGGAGCTGTGGAAGAGTTTGCAGAAATCCCTGGTCTGTTTTGTCAATTGCTCGGTGGGCGGGACGGTTACGGTCCTATATGTGGTGGTCCGCCGCCGTCTTGTGCCGCGTCTCCGAGGACGGGCGCTGCTGGTGACGGGTATTCTTTGCGTCACGGGTTTGAAGGCAACCTTGAAGGGCTTTATTGAGCTGACCTGCTTTAGCTGTTCTTTGAGAGAATCGATCCGGGCCGAATCGAATCCCATCCATTCGCAGAAGGTTTCGAGACCCGCCTCGGCTTCTCGTTGAACCTTTGCATCATCGAGCACGGCCCAGCCGACGGGGTACTTGGCGTTTTCGTCTTCGATTCCGATTTTCACGGTTGCCGAGCCGATTTTAAATTCGACCGGTTCGGTAACGAAAGGCCAGGGCGGCCCGTAAGGCCCGCGTATCCTGACTAAGTCAAGGGCGTTAGGTTCAGCATTAGGTTCGGCGGCATACACGTCATTTGCGTCGTTGGCTTCGTTTATATCGAGCGGGCCCTCCGTATTCCCATCTTTGTCAAATCCTTCAAGGTCCTGCATCCCGGAACTTAGCCGGTCGTTGGCGTCACCGAGCAGCTCGGGCTGGTTTTTGACAAGCCCGCCCTGCATCTGGAGGGCAAGCTCTGCGGCCCATTGCTCGAGCAGTCGGCGATAATCTGGCTCGCTGAGGGCAAAAAGGTCGGAAAAATCCGGCTCATTGGGACGAGAAACAAGCGCAATGCTGTTCAGGTCCTGCAGGGTGGCCAGTGCGTATTTGAGCGCCGAGTCACGGGCGTAACAGGCATTGGCATAATCGATGATGTAGTTGTCCCGATGCCGCTGAGCGGCGACGCGGCTGGCCAGGTTGTAACCCAGAGTCGCAAGCACAAGCAACACCACCAGCGTCACCAGAAGCACGACCCCGCTGGTGCGGGTTGACACCGCGGCTTCTGCGGCCGACTGGTTATTCTGGCGGCGGAGAAGGTGGCTACTCACTGGGTTGCTCCTGTGGTTTTTCATTCGATTGCCCTGTCCCGCTTGATGGCTTGTTGGCATCAGCCAGCCGGTTAACATCGGGCAACTGGTTGGCGTCAAACGGCGGAATCGTAAATACCGGCTTGCGCGTCCTGTCGACGGCGACGGTGCGGACCAGTTTGTCCTCCTCGGGGACGTCGAGGGTGCCGTCCACCGTCTTATACGGCTGGGCGAACGACAGCGTTATCGTAACCACGGCGGGAAGATTCTCGCCCGACCATTTGTCGAGGGGGGTGTTACCGTCTTGATAAACTTCGATTCTGAAGAAGGTAAGGCCGGTGCAAATCGGCACAAAGAGCTCTCGCTGCCAGGTCTCTTTTTGCGAGTCCAACAGGTTATCTTCAAGGGCGATTCCGGAGTGGCTGCGGTATAGAGTGAGCAGGCCGCTGTCGGGCTCGATGCTGCTTTGCCAGACGATTTTTTCGAGCGTCTGGGGCTGGTTCTTGGCGTCGTTAATGACCCTGAGAATCTCCAGTTTTGCAACGGAGTAACCATCCTGGAATTTATTTGCGATGCCGATTTGGGTCCCCTGCCCGAAACCAGCGATGCGGTCGAGGTCTTCGGTAATTCGCTGAAGGACTTCGCGAGGCAGGCGGCTGCTTTCCAGCTTATTTATGACGCCGGCTGCACCGGTTTGCGCCCGGTTGTAGAAAGCCAGCACGATAATTAGCACCATAGAGCCGACGGCCAGGGCGGCGAGCGTCTCAGCGAGCGTGAAGGCCGGCTTACGAGAATGCACCTTGTCACTAATATGTTTCATATCGGCACCAAATTGCCGGTTATAAGCCGAGCAATTGCTTTAGTTTCTCCCTTAGCTCCGGGTCAATGTCCTCCGGAAGTGTCAGTGAATCCGGGCTTGGCGCTATTTCCGAGCCGGGTTCTGTCGGCTCGGTGGCCGACAACTCTGGGTACTCGGACAATGTATTTTGCTTATCCTGTTCCGTCGGTTTGCCGTCCGTTCGCAGGTACAGGTCAAGCCAGGGCTTGAGGCAGGCGCCTTCGGCGGTGGTGGGCATACCGCTTTGTATCCACTGCCGAATGGTTTCGACATCGACGCCTGCGTATTGGGCCGCAAGCTCTTCAGTTTCGATGATATACTGGGCGAGCGATTGTTTCAGCAGTTCGTCTCGCTGCATCAACTGCTGCACCTGCTCGTCGGTCAGGTCGGTGAGCCAGTGGGTAAGTTCGACGTCGCGGTTTTCGCCCGCCGTATCGGTATATTCAGCGGAGCAAACTGCGCGAATCCACATACGAGAGGCAATCGGTTCGTAGAAACTCTCGACCACGGTCTGCCAGCGGATGTCCGGGAATTTTTCGCTTATGCCGAATTCGGTCATTTCCTGCACGGAGCTGGAGCCGAGGAGCTTTTCCATATTTTCGCGTGTGATTTCGAAGGCGCGCATACGCTGCATGGAATCGGCGGCGGAAATCATACAGCGTTCCACCACCAGCCAGACGCTTGCGCCGATGAAGGCAAGCAGGGCGACGGCGGCCATACTTTCAATGAGTGTGAAGGCCGCTCTCGATACTCGATGGCATTTCTGTGTAATCTGTGGTTTAGAACGGCAGTTCATCTTTGCTCCTCGGCCAGACGATTTGCGCTTCGCCGGGCTGCAGGCGAACAATGTTGCTGAGCCGGTCAATGACGATTGACCAGGGCTGCTCGTCCTCGTCGAGCAGCACGATTATGCCGCCGAACTGCCAGCCCGTTCGGCTTGCACGAAACTTGGCTCTGGCTTCGTTGGTGAACGCACCGTCGTCAAACAGGACGTAGGCGACCCTGCAGTTGCCGCCGAAGTCCTCCTGGGCGATGATTTCTTCTTCGAGGACCTCGGCCAGGTCGGGTGAAGTTATTTCGCGAAGGAGATAGCTATGCTGGGGGATGTCAATTATCACCTCGTACCTTTTGTCGGACTGGGCGGCGGAGGTCGAGGCGCTGTGGCGGCGCGTCCCGCGGCTGGAGGCGTCGGACCCGAGGCTGACGCGCTTTTACGAACGCGCGCTGGTGGGGCTGCTGCTCAACCAGTGGCGCGTGCCCGAGTTCGTGGTGGACCCGTACTACTCGACCGGCGGCATCAACGGCGGCTGCGTGTGCTGCTATCTGTGGGACTTTGGGGAGCCATGGGAGATCCTCCCGCTCTATGATCCCGAGGCGCTCAAGGCGCACGTCCGCCGGTTCCTGGCGCTGGACATCACCAAGCACTTCGCCTTCGTGCCCACCACCGGCGAGGCCTTCGGGCCCTGGTACCCGGTGAACCAGGAGAAGATCATCTTCCTGGTCTACTACCACGTGCTGCTGACCGGCGACACCGAGTTCCTGCGTGAGCAGGTCGCGGGCCGGAGCATCATCGACTGGGTCCTCT